>NZ_JBGMEK010000023.1:0-69831 GCF_041447265.1 Microbulbifer epialgicus | reverse complement strand
ACACTGTCACAACTGACGATCCACTTTCCAGATCGCTTGGAAAAATACATCAGCTTATGAGGCCATTTGGCTGACACAGAGTTTTGAACATCCTCTTTGGAGCGGAGTTAAGCCTGTTTGTCCATTTCGCTAAGTAATCATAACTCTATGCTCTAAAGCTACTGGTACGTACAGGGCTCAACTTGGACTTCTGTATTGGAGAGGTCGATTATGGCAAGCATGTCCTCGTTATCGTCATCTATTCCAACTTCTACAAAGCCAAAGCTAGAGTAGAAATCTTTAGCAACTGGGTTTTTGGGGTTGTAGCAAATCTTTATTTGCTTAATATTGGGGGGCTGCCTGATCTCATGCAGGGCTAACTTCAGGGCAGCCCTGCCTATTCCCTTTTGCTGGTATTTCTGGTCAACCATAAAACGCCATATAGACATCTTTTCATGGTTTTCCTTGACCCACATAAAAAAACCAACTGGATTTTCTCCAAAATAAATCGCGCGGGTTTCATACCCAGTATTGAACTGTGCCTCTACCAGTGACCACAGATTGCATGCGACATATTCCTGCTGCTCCAAGGCAACATCTAGATCGCAAACAGCCTCGTAATTATCCTTGGTTATTAGTCGAAGGGAGGTGGCCATCGTTAATCCTTAAACTCCATTACCGAGGTCCTTGTAAACGATTCACGATTAATTTTGTTCTTTTATCGTTTTTAGAGCAACCTGTAAGCTATCTTGATCACCGGTCTCAATATCTGGATTTACACCGTGCCCTTCCCAATTAACCGGGCCTTCAGTCAATGTAGAAACCGGGCGGCTACTGGGAATGCCGATCTCAAATCCGAAGGGTAGGGATTGGGGTGTATCCATCATGTGCGCCCCACCGGCGCTGGCAGTGCCGATAATTTTGGCTCTACCCAATTGCTGCAACGAGAATGCAACACTTTCAGCGGCGGAGAAGGAGCGGTCATTAATCAAGATCACCAGTGGTCTCTCCGTACCGTAGGCTGGCCAGGGTAGGGTGGTGATACGACTTGGTTTTATTTTCTTTTCCCTGCTTTCTATTACAAAGGGGAGCGGCTTAGTGGTATCGATAAGGGATTCCAGAATAGCGCCTGCAGTATTTTCATCGCCTCCGCCATTGTTACGCAGGTCCAAAATTAGGCCATCACTATGTTGGATCAGTGTAAAAGCTGCCCCTAGGGTGGACTTGGCATTTTCAAAAGTATGGAAAGAGGAGAGGGATATATAGGCGATATTGCCAGATAGTATCTCGATTTTCTTCACTCCATAATTATTTTTTGGGGCTTCTATTCGCCATTGTTCTATCCAGTTATTTGACTCATCCTGGTCTCCAACATGTTCCAAGTAGAAGTGCTTGTCGCCGGATAACTCGCGGAGTTTATCAGTGATTTTTTTGGAGAATATCTGGGTATTGTTGCAATATTGCTCTAATTCGGCGGAGTCTGCTAATTCAGCTATTTGTTTCGACAGGATATCAGCTTTATTTGCCAGTACGTATTTATCTCCGACAGCGGCAGATGCCGCTTTGATGACAGAATTAGTATTGAACTGGCATTTTTCTTCAGCTTGGCCTGAATGGGCAGAGAACAGTAAGGGCAGGACAAGAGCTATGACAGGCTTCATTGTTTTTTGATCTCCTCGGGTAATTGCCTCTGTATACGATCTTGAAAGCGGTTTGTTTCCAGGGCGCTGATGGCGGTGTCCAGCAAATCTGACAAGGGCATAGGTAGCTCTGTATTTAAGGACTTTTCTGCATATACGGTTGCTTGCCAGTGAGCTTTTAAGCGCGGTAGAAGTGATGCGCCTTTGTGGGTCAGTCGAACCTTGCGCTCTCTCGCATCTACTCCTTTCACTATTTCTACCAGCTCCTGTATCACCATATCTTTAACGGTTTGGCTGACGGCAGGTTGGGACAGTTGAGCACTGGCTACTATCTCACCGATGGTAACGTCGCCTTTTCGCATTAGAGTGCGCATTACTGGGGTATACCGCGGTTTGTAATTTTCTATACCGCAGCCGCTATAGCTCTTACTGACATCGCCATCCAGTAGCTCAAGCAAATGTCTGAGGCGAGTTCCCAATTGGCTGTAGTCCATAATTTAATATTTATATAAGTGCTTATATAAATGACTATATACTGTCTGGTGATAAATGCAAATATCAGCTTGTCTTTTTGTTTAAGGGGGAGAGGCTGTTACTCAAGTTGAGTGCAAATTGAGGATGAGTCGCCAAGTCGAGTCACTGAAACTTAACCTTAACATTTGTTTCATCGAAATTTAGGAATTCCCCGCCACTCTTTGCGCCGCTAAATGCGAATCCGGCAATTGGGAAAAAATAGCGATGAAAGAATTTGGCTTGGCTGCTCTGGCAGCCCTGAGTCTTCCACTGATGGCTGAAGAGGTCCAGGCCAAGGACCTCATAATCTCGGAATATATCGAGGGCAGCGGCAATAACAAGGCACTGGAAATCTATAACGGTACCGGAGCGGCTGTAGATCTGGGTAATTACTCAATACAGCTTTTTTTCAATGGTTCCGATTCTGCCGCTGTAAATATCACACTCTCTGGAACCCTGGGTGATGATGAAGTGTTTGTTCTCGCCCACGGCAGCTCTGATGCAGCCATGCTGGATGTCGCCGACCAGGTTTATAGCAGTGGCCTGTTCAATGGTGACGATGCGGTAGCACTTGCTGGCCCTAACGGTTTCGTCGATGTAATTGGTCAAATTGGTACTGACCCCGGTAGCCAGTGGGGCAATAGCAGTGTCGGTACCCAGAATCAGACTCTGATACGCAACCTGGATGTGGTCAGTGGTCGTACCGATGGCAATAGTGCGTTCAATCCCGCCCAGGAGTGGTCCAGTCTTGGCCAGAACAACTTCGACCACCTGGGTTGGCATATTGAGGGTGATACAGGCGGTGGCAATGGCAGCGGTGGAATCGAGTTAGGTGCTTGTGGTGATTCAGCGACACTAATCAGCCAGATACAGGGTGAAGGGTTCGCAAGTTCGTTGGAGGGTGAACGCCACGAAATTGAAGCCGTAGTAGTTGGCAATTTCCAAGATTTCAATACCGGCCTTGCCGGCTTCTTCCTGCAGGAAGAGGATGGTGATCAGGATGGCCAGGACTCGACTTCTGAAGGTCTGTTTATTCACGATAATGCTTTCGGGGTGGATGTTCAGGTTGGAGATCTGGTACGGGTTGGCGGTATTGTTGATGAGTTTTACGATTTTACCGAGCTGAATCAGGTGGACGGCGTTAGCGTTTGTGGTAGCGGTTACGAGGTAACGGCTGCCAATGTGCAGATGCCATTTAACTCAGCCCAAGTGCAGGAGCAGCTCGAGGGTATGCTGGTAAAATTCCCGCAAAGCCTGACAGTCAATGGTCACTACAACCTGGGCCGTTATGGTGAGATTATTCTTTCCAGCGGCAGACTTTACATCCCTACCCACAATAATGCTCCCGGCTCAGCGGCAATTGCCCAGGCGGCGGCCAACGAGCTCAACCAAATTATTCTGGATGATGGCTCCACTGTACAAAACCCTGAGGAAATACCTTATCCGACACCGGGTTTGAGCGCATACAACACGCTGCGCAGTGGCGATACTCTGGAAGAACTTACCGGCGTGATGGCTTATGGGTTTGGTGCCTATCGAGTACATCCAGTTGAGGTACTGCAGTTCTCTTCCGTAAACCTGCGTGATGAAGCTCCTGTCCTGCCTGGTGATGGCAGTTTGCGTATTGCCAGTTTTAATGTGCTGAATTACTTCAATGGCGATGGCAGCGGAGGCGGCTTCCCCACAGCTCGTGGTGCTGACACCCCGGAAGAGTTCGAGCGCCAGAGAGATAAAATTATTTCTGCAATCCTGCGTATGGATGCCGATGTAATTGGCCTGATGGAAATTGAGAATGATGGCTACGGTAGTGACAGTGCAATCCAGGACTTGGTCAATGGATTGAACAGCGCAGACTCAGGGCAGAGCTACCAGTTTGTAAATCCGCATCTCCCACAGCTCGGCGACGATGAAATTGCCGTGGGTATGATCTACCGCAGCGACCGTGTTATGCCGATCGGCAGTGCTGCCACACTGCAGGATTATCCCTTCGACGATGGTAATCGCCAACCGCTGTTACAGGCATTTGCTGAGATTTCATCCGGTGAGCGTCTCGTCGTGGTTGTGAACCACTTTAAATCCAAGGGCAGTTGCCCCAGTGATGGCAGCCTAAACAGCGATCAGGGGGATGGACAGGGCTGCTGGAATTCACTACGCACTCTGGCTGCGGATGCCTTGGCTAGCTGGATCGATAGCGACCCTACAGGAACTGGTATCGATCGCGTGCTGGTATTGGGTGATCTCAACAGCTACGCCATGGAAAACCCCATTACCGCGCTTAAGAATGCGGGTTATACCGACCTGCTGGAGTGGTACGGAGCAGGCGAAGCTTATTCCTATGTGTATGACGGCCAGTCCGGTTACCTGGATCATGCCCTTGCCAGCGCTTCCCTGGCTCCGCTGGTAACTGCCACAGCGGATTGGCCTATCAATGCCGATGAGCCGCGTGTGCTGGATTACAACACCGAATATAAGACTGCAGAGCAGCAGGAAAACCTGTACTCCGCAGGGCCTTACCGGGCATCGGATCACGACCCTTTAATCGTTGAGCTGGACCTGGGTGCAGACAACTTGGCTCCCGCGGCTGAATTTAGCTGGGAGTCTGAGGGTCTTATATTCCGCTTTATCGACAACAGTAACGATGAAGATGGGAACCTGGTGAGCTGGTCTTGGGACTTTGGTGATGGTGCGAGAAGCACAGAGCAAAACCCCAGCCACAATTTCGATATCCCAGGTAGTTACTTGGTACGCTTGCAGGTAAAAGATGATCGTGGTGCGGTATCTACTATTGAGCAAATTATTGAAGTGAAAGGTGACGTTACCTCTCTGCAAGCGAACTTTAAATTACATCGTTTTTTTCGCTGGGTATGGATAGAAGATCGCAGTCAATATAACGGCGATAATAAACTTCAATATCAGTGGAGTTTTGGTGATGGCGTACAACGTAGTGGACGCTGGGCGTTACACCGTTACTCGCAAACTGGAAATTACGAAATTACCCTCACAGTGAGTGATGGCGAGGGTGTTGAAGATAGTGCCTCTCGTGAAGTCAAAATTTCCTGGCCACGCTGATATATATCAATTTTTGATTAATAATAAATATTCTGGTTGTCCTGGCGATGGGGTTATCAGCTCCCTGTCGTCGCTTCTCCAGGATTCTTGAAGTTGATAGCTTTTCCCTAGAAGCGAATGGCCGCACCCTGGTGGTGCGGTCCTTTTTATTTTGCTCCCCTCAAAAAATTAATCACTCTTAATAAATTTTTAAGCTCCTGGATTTCTGCGCCCCGAAAGAGCGGCCATACTTGAGTCTGTTCATACCAATTGGATTGTAGGGGGAGTTCCTTCTATGTCTCGTACATTTGAGAGTCTTGTGGGATTAAGTCTGGAGTGGACTGGCACCCATTACTCCGAAGAGGGGGATTTTCCCGATTTATCCACTTATATTGTCAGTTATGAAACCGGGTCCAGTTGCTATGTTACTGCGGGGGGCAAACTGGTCGGCAAAGCCAGTTATTCGTATGTACCAATGGGAGTACGCATGGCAGCACTGGTTTATCGGCCGGATATCTACCAGGGACGAAGTGGAGTTGTTCTTTACGCCATGTTGGATTTTGATCTGATGATGGATCGCGCAGTTATTATGCATAATGACCAACCCCTGGCGGTGGCCAATGGCAGTTTCCGAGTTGTGAACACGCCAGATAAGCCCATCACGGATCAGGATGTCATTTAATTAGAATACCGGGAGAGGGTTATATGGATAATCACGAAAAGATTAATTATGTAGAGTTCCCATCGAAGGATCTGGAAAAGACCAAGGCTTTCTTTTCTGAAGCTTTTGGCTGGGAATTTACGGATTACGGTCCCGAGTATTCTGCTTTTTCCGGTGCAGGGTTGGATGGTGGTTTTTTTCAGGCGAATCTGCACAGTTCAACAGTCAACGGTGCAGCGCTGGTAGTGTTATATAGTTCTGACCTAGAGGATACCTTACAAAAAGTCGAGAGCTGCGGTGCCCAAGTAGTAAAACCTATTTTTTCCTTTCCTGGAGGTCGGCGCTTTCACTTTGCCGAGCCCTGCGGTAATGAATTTGCAGTTTGGTCAGATACAGGGTTACAAAAGTAATTTTTCCAGCTGCTACAATAAAAAGCCCCCGGTTTTATTCGGGGGCTTTTTTGATTCAGGGCTAAAGAGTTTTTAGATTACGCTTTAAACTCAGTGTCCAGCTTCTTTTCCACCAGCTGCTTTTTCAGTTTTGTGTACTGGGGGATGCCGTTTTTGTAGGGGGGGTAATCCTCACCCTGGATCAGCGGCAGCAGGTACTTGCGTCCCGCTTCAGTGATACCGAAGCCGTCTTCGCTGATATATTCTTTCGGCATGAATTTTTCCACGTTGGCTACTTCAGACAGCGGCGCTTCCGCGATAGACCAGCTGTACTCTTCACCTTCTGCACGGATAATTGCCGGCATAATCGCGTTCTTGCCGGCTACCGCCATTTCTACAGCGGCGCGACCAACGGCGTAGGCTTGCTCCACATCGGTGGCGGAGGCGATATGGCGGGCAGCGCGCTGCAGGTAGTCGGCCAGTGCCCAGTGATATTTCAGGCCCAGTTCGCTCTTGATCATATTGGCAAGAGTCGGGGCTACACCGCCCAATTGCTTGTGGCCAAAAGCATCGGTGGTGCCGGCATCGGCGAGGAAGGTACCATCTGCGTACTGGGCGCCTTCTGAGGCGACAATAACGCAGTAGCCTTTTTCATCCACGGTCTTCTGTACCTTGGCGAGAAACTTTTCTTTATCGAAGGCCACTTCCGGGAACAGGATAATATGCGGTGCATCGCCTTCTTCTTCCTGGGCCAGGGCACCCGCCGCAGCAATCCAGCCCGCGTGGCGGCCCATCACCTCCAGGATAAAGACTTTGGTGGAGGTGGCGCACATGGAGGCGACATCCATTGCGGCTTCCTTGGTGGATACCGCTACATATTTGGCTACTGAGCCAAAGCCGGGACAATTGTCGGTCAGCGGCAGGTCGTTATCCACAGTTTTGGGAATGTGTACGGCCTGGATTGGGTAGCCCATGGTTTCAGATAGTTGGGATACTTTCAGGCAGGTATCTGCAGAATCGCCGCCGCCGTTATAGAAGAAGTAGCCGATATCGTGGGCTTTGAACACTTCGATCAGGCGCTCGTATTCCGCGCGGTTTTCTTCCAGGCTTTTCAGCTTGTAACGACAGGAGCCGAAGGCGCCGGATGGGGTGTGGCGCAACGCGGCGATGTCTTCCACACTTTCCTGGCTCACGTCGATCAGTTCCTCGCGCAGTGCGCCGAGGATGCCGTTCAGCCCCGCGTAGACTTTGCCAATCTTGTCCTGGTTTTCACGGGCAGCTTCTATTACGCCGCAGGCGGATGCGTTGATCACGGCAGTCACACCACCGGACTGTGCGTAAAAGGCGTTCTTCTTCGACATGGTTATCCTGTATTCGTAGAAATCTAGGGAAGTGTCCCGATCCGGTAATTCTTCCCAGTATTCACTATTCAATTAGCGGTACTAGTAGGGAATTCCGGGAGCTCGTATCGGGTGTCGGCCATTGTTGGAAAATTCCTACCACCGTACAGGGGATGAGGCCGACCAGTGCGGGGCGGAGTCTAATGGAATAGCGAGTAAATTGCATTGCAAGTGCGGGATTTGGCAATTACTGGCTTGATTTGCCGTGTTAAGCTTGCGCCGCAACCAGCAGGAGTACACATTTCCGCCATGCATATCCACATATTAGGTATTTGCGGCACATTTATGGGCAGTCTGGCCCAGTTGGCCGTGGCCGAAGGACACCGGGTCACCGGCAGTGATGCGAACGTCTACCCACCAATGAGCACCCAGTTGCAGCAGGCGGGTATCCAGATCACCGAGGGTTATGACCCGGCACAATTGGAGCCAGCCCCGGATCTGGTCATTATTGGTAATGCTATGTCCCGAGGTAATCCCGCAGTAGAGACGGTGTTGGAAAAAGGTTTGCCTTATACCTCTGGCGCCCAGTGGTTATGTGACCACTTCCTCGGTGGACGCTGGGTGCTGGCAGTATCCGGTACCCATGGCAAAACCACGACTGCCAGTATGCTGGCCTGGATTCTGGAAGCGGCAGATATGCAGCCTGGATTCCTGATCGGCGGTGTGCCTGGCAATTTCGGTGTGTCGGCACGTATGGGGGAGTCTCCCTTCTTTATTGTGGAAGCGGATGAATACGATACTGCCTTCTTCGACAAGCGCTCCAAGTTTGTGCATTACCGCCCACGCACAGTGATCATCAATAATCTGGAATTTGATCACGCGGATATCTTTGATGATCTGGCGGCGATACAACGGCAGTTTCACCACCTGGTACGTACCGTACCGGCCAATGGTCTGATTGTTGCTGCAGCTGAGGAAAATGTTGAACAGGTTCTCGAGCAGGGCTGTTGGACTGAGGTACAGCGTTTCGGTGTTGAAGGCCTGCAGGGCATCCGCATGGGAGACTGGTTGGCTCGCGATATTGCGGCGGATGGCAGCAGCTTCACTGTGCAGCTTGAAGGGGCTGAGGTGGCGCGAGTGGAGTGGGAACTCACTGGTATGCACAATGTGCGCAATGGCCTCGCCGCCATGGCTGCGGCTCGACACGTGGGTGTTGTACCGGAATTGAGTGCCGTCGCATTGGGGCGTTTTGAGGGGGTGAAGCGCCGTATGGAGTGCTTGGGTGAAGTGGCAGGCATCCGTGTTTACGATGATTTTGCCCACCACCCCACAGCAATTGAATCCACCTTAAATGGGCTCAGGGCCAAGGTAGGGGAAGATAAGATCATCGCCCTGATTGAGCCGCGCTCCAATACTATGCGAATGGGCGTGCACCAGGGCCAGCTGGCAAATTCCTGTAGCGGTGCGGATATGGTGTTGTGGTATCAGCCACAGGGAATGAACTGGTCTCTGGATGAAGTAACTCACCACTCCCCGGTTCCAGCCAAAGTTTTTGACACCATTGAGGGTGGAGTGGAATCTGCGCTCCAGCTTGCGGGTGAGGGCAGCCATATTGTAGTGATGAGCAACGGAGGTTTTGGTGGTATCCACCAGCGCCTGATCGGCGCTCTGGAACAGAAATACAATCGCCCAGTCTAGAAAAGAATACCGGTGGGCAACCTCTGGGTTTCCCATCAAGAAACCCGAGGGATTGACCTTGCAGCAACCTACTTTTGATAAAACCGTTACCCTGGCCATGACCGGGGCCTCTGGAGCCCAGTACGGCCTGCGCTTGTTACAGTGCCTGCTCGCCGCTAACGTGCGTGTCTGGTTGTTACTGTCTGATGCGGCCCAGGTGGTAATCAATACGGAAACAGACCTGCAGCTGCCCGAGGGTGATGATGATATCCTGCAGGGCTTTCTTGCCGATCGCTTTGCGGCAAAGAAGGGGCAGCTGACCCTGTTCGGTAAACGGGACTGGTTCTCTCCTGTGGCCTCTGGCACAGGAGCGCCGGCAAGTATGGTGGTTTGTCCAGCCAGCGGCGGCACTCTGTCAGCAGTGGCCTGTGGAGCCTCCAATAATCTGATTGAGCGAGCTGCTGATGTTGCCCTGAAGGAGCGCCGCCAGCTGATATTGGTTCCACGCGAAGCACCTTACTCGGAGATTCATCTCGAAAATATGCTCAAACTCACTCGTATGGGCGCGATGATTCTGCCGGCCAGCCCCGGTTTTTATCAAAAGCCGAGCACAGTTGAGGATATTGTCGACTTTGTGGTGGCACGACTACTAGACCAGCTGGATGTAGAACAAAAGCTGCTTCCGCACTGGGGTGAGTAGACTGGAGGGAGGCTAGAACCGTGAAACCGAGCATCACGATTCACTACTGTGTGCAGTGCAACTGGATGCTGCGAGCCACCTGGATGGCCCAAGAACTACTGTATACCTTTGCCGATGACCTCCAACAGGTTGCATTACAACCCGGAACTGGAGGAGTATTTGAAATCCGTATTGGTGAAAATTTGATCTGGGAGCGCAAGCGGGATGGCGGCTTTCCCGGAGCAAAAGAACTCAAACGGCGCGTACGGGACTTGCTGTTTCCCGAGCGCGATCTGGGACATATCGATACTCCCTGAAAATATTTCCAATAGCGCCGTGATATTGCAAATTTTATATTTGCGTATTCACCGCCAGGGCGATCAAAATATGCGCCGCATCGCGGCTCACTGATTTATTGGATATAAGCGGAAATTTATGCTGTCAGCTTTCAAGACCTGCTACGAATACCTGGTGACCAAACGGCCTGTGGCTGTGTTAATGGTTGTTGGCTTACTCACCCTGCTGGCAGCTATGGGCCTGCCCCGCTTTAAGATCGATGCCTCCGCTGATTCCCTAACTCTGGAAGCGGACAAATCCCTGGACTATTTCCGTGAGATTGCCGAGCGTTACGCCAGTGGCGACTTCCTGGTAGTGACCTACCGCTACAACGATGGTGATCTGTTCAGCGACGAGTCCCTGCAGACTCTCGCCAAGCTGCGTGATGAGCTGGCTGGGGTAGATGGCGTTTCCAGTGTACAAACCATTCTCGATGTGCCCTTGTTGTACAGCCCCAAGCTGTCTTTAACCGATATCACTGACGAGATTCGCACCCTGTCCAATCCGGATACTGACAGGGACCTGGCTCGGCAGGAGTTCCTCTCCAGTCCTATTTACCGCGAGCTTATTCTAAGTCCAGATGGCCAGACGACCGCGCTGCTTGCCAACCTGAAACTGGACAGCCGTGGTATCGAATTGGTGCGCGAGCGCGATGCCCTGCGCCGCAAGCGCAATAGCGAGGGTTTGAGCCCGGAAGAGGCTACGCGTCTGGAAGAGGTGAGCGCAGTTTATTTGGAACACCGAACGGCCCAGGAGCTGGAAGCGCGGGCGCGGGTCGATGAGGTGCGAGGGATTCTCGCCAGTTATAAAGGCGAGGCGGAACTGTTCCTCGGTGGTGTAACCATGATCACCTCAGACATGATCACCTTTATCAAGAGTGATCTGGTGGTTTTTGGTGTGGGTATCCTCGCCTTTATCATCCTTACCTTATTACTGATTTTCCGTCAGCCGCGCTGGGTACTGTTGCCGCTACTTACCTGTGTCACTACAGCAGTGATGATATTGGGGCTGCTCAGCTGGCTCGACTGGCGCATGACGGTGATCTCCGCCAATTTCGTTGCGCTACTGCTGATTATTACCCTGGCGATCACCATCCACCTGGCTGTGCGCTACCGCGAATATATTGCGCAGAATCAGCAATGGGGGCGCGAGGAATTGGTGCTGCAGACGGTGCGCTTTATGGCCAAGCCCTGTCTGTACACTGCCCTGACCACGATCGTTGCTTTTGTGTCGTTGGTGGTGAGCGGTATCCGTCCGGTGATTGATTTCGGCTGGATGATGACCATGGGTGTAACTCTGGCCCTGGTGTTGTCATTCCTGATTATCCCCAGCTTCCTGATGATCCTGCCCAAGCGCCAGGGCAAAGTGAGCCAGGATAATTCGCACGCGTTTACCCTGCGTTTCTCCAGCTTTGCTGAGCGCCATAAATTCATCGTACTGGGCGTTTCCCTGTTGGCAGCTGTGGTCAGTGTGGTGGGTATTTCCCAGCTGAAAGTGGAAAACCGCTTTATCGATTACTTTGATGACTCCACTGAAATCTACCAGGGCATGCTGGTGATTGACCGCCGCCTGGGTGGCACAGTGACCCTGGATATTATTCTCGACAAGCCGGAGGAAGCGGAACCGGCCTTTGAAGGTGAGGAGGATCCTTTTGCCATGGAGGCGGAGGAGGACCCGTTCGCGGTTGAAGAAGATCCCTTCGCCTCTGATGATCCTTTCGGTGGAGAAGAGGAGTCCCAGGAGCAGAGTTACTGGTTTACTGTGGCTGGCCTCACCAAATTGGAACAATTGCACGATTACCTGGAGCAGCAGCCGGAAATTGGCAAGGTCCAGTCCCTGGCGACCCTGTTCAAGGTGGCTCGCGATTTAAAAGGCGGTCAGCTCAATGACTTTGAGCTGGCAGTAGCCAACACCAGCCTGCCGCCTGAAATCAGGAGCGTGCTGGTAAATCCCTATCTCTCTGTTGAGAACAACCAGGCGCGTATCACTTTGCGGGTGATGGAAACCGATCCGAATTTGCGCCGTAGCGAATTGATCGAGCGTATCTACAACTACGCCCATAATGAAATGGGCATAGCGCCGGAAAATATCCATCAGACCGGCTTGCTGGTGCTGTATAACAATATGCTGCAGAGCCTGTTTAAGTCCCAGATCCTGACGCTGGGTGCGGTATTTGTGGGCATCCTGCTGATGTTTCTGGTGTTATTCCGCTCCCTGTCGATCGCTATTATTGCGCTGGTGCCTAATATGCTCGCTGCTTGTGTGGTACTCGGTGGTATGGGTCTCGCCGGTATTCCACTGGATATGATGACTATCACCATCGCCGCGATTACTGTGGGTATCGGTGTGGATCATGCGATTCACTACCTGTACCGATTCCGTGCGGAATTCGCCAAAGACGGCAATTATCTGGAGACCATGCATCGCAGCCATGCGACTATTGGCCGCGCCATGTTCTATACGGCAATTACGATTATTGCCGGCTTCTCGATTCTTGCGCTGTCCAAGTTTGTGCCTTCAATTTACTTTGGTTTGCTGACTGCACTGGCGATGTCTGCGGCATTGCTTGGATCACTCACCCTGCTGCCGCTGTTGCTGGTGATATTTAAGCCGCTGGGTGTTGGGTCTGTGGATAAAGGTCAAGTGGAAATTCCAGAGGGAGCAGCTAAGGCCTGAGGGAACCCTCTTTCACCAAAATAAAAAAGCCGGGCGATAGCCCGGCTTTTTTATTTGTAGATTAATTCGTAGGGAATTAATCCTGGCGGCTGGTAATTTCCAGCAGGTGGTAGCCAAACTGGGTTTTCACCGGACCATGCACCTTGTGTAGCTCTTCGGAGAATACGACCTTGTCGAATTCGGGCACCATCATGCCCTTGCTGAATTCACCCAGATCGCCACCGGAGCGGCCGGAAGGGCACTGGGAGTATTGCTCGGCAATCTTGCCGAAATCTGCGCCATTCTCGATCTGTTGCTTCAGCTCCAGGCACTTGTCTTCGTTCTCTACCAGGATATGGCGGGCTGTTGCTTTGGGCATCAATAATCTCCATTGGGTTGATAAACCGCAGCAGCTTAATCGGTGTGTGGCGAGCACGCCACCGACAATTGCTTGGATAAGGCGGAAACTCCGTCGCAGTTCTGTGGATTGGCGCTAAAACGCCTTTTCTGTTTACTTAGGAGTAGTACTGCGGATGGTATCTTTACAGGATGAGCTAACCGGCGAGAACAGCATTGCAAAAGATTCCCCTTTTTCCCCTGGGCATGGCCCTATATCCAGGTGTCACCCTGCCACTGCGTATCTTTGAACAACGTTACCTGCATCTGGTCAGCGAATCACTGAAAAGTGATAGCGGCTTCGGTGTTGTATTGATCCGCTCCGGTGGGGAGGTAGGGCACGCCTCCGTATGGCCGCTCGGTGTCTATGTACACATTGTCGACTGGAGCCAGGGAGAGGGGGGACTATTGAATGTCCAGGTGGTTGGTCGGCGTCGCTTCCGCATTACCAGCACTGAGCGAGCTGATGACGGTTTATTGTTCGGGGAGGTTGAATGGTTGCCAAACGAAGAGCCCAAACCCATTCCCGCTGACTGCGATGGCTTGCTATCGGTGCTTGATGAGTTGAAGGAGCGCGCCGAGATGTTGTCACTCAAGTTCGATAGTGTCGACTCTGCAGATGCCCTCTCCTGGCAGCTCGCTCAGTTGCTTCCCCTAGAGGATAAGGCGCGAGTAGAGTTGCTGGCCGTTGAGGACCCCTTGATGCGTCTCGCCAGTATCGCCGAGAACCTGGACCGCTGGGCAAGGGAATGATAGTGCAGCCAGCTTTCTGGTGGCAGCCCGTATTTATGCCGTTTAAACCCATAGTCACTGGGGTATACTGCGCGGCCGACCGGATTTCGCACGGAGAGCCAAGTGACCGCCACCAATAGCACTGATCAGCAATCCACCCGCGTCAAACTCGAACAGATGGGCCGCGCCGCTCGCTCTGCCTCGAGATTAATGGCGAGAGCCGATACCAATAGTAAGAACCGTGCCCTTCGGGCAATTGCCGCTGAATTGGAAGCCCAACGGATTCAACTGGCTGAGGCCAATGCTCAAGATATGCAAGCGGGCCGTGAACGTGGCCTGGATGCCGCGCTGCTCGATCGGCTGGAACTCAACGATGAGCGCATCGATGCAATGATCGAGGGGTTGCAGCAGGTTGCGGATCTGCCTGATCCGGTGGGAGAAGTTGAAGACTTATGCTATCGCCCCAGTGGTATTCAGGTAGGCAAGATGCGCGTACCCCTGGGAGTGGTGGGGATTATTTATGAATCCCGCCCCAATGTGACGATTGATGCGGCGAGTTTATGCCTGAAATCCGGTAACGCCACTATTTTGCGCGGTGGCAGTGAGGCATTGCACTCGAATCAGGCGATCGCTGCCTGTATTACCCAGGGGCTGCGAGAAGTGGGATTGCCGGAAACGGCGGTGCAAGTGGTGGACACCAGTGATCGCGAGGCAGTTGGTGCCCTGATCTCCATGCCTGATTATGTGGATGTAATCGTTCCTCGAGGCGGCACCGGCCTGATTGAGCGGGTTAGCCGTGAGGCCAGAGTACCCGTGATCAAACACCTGCACGGTGTTTGTCACGTTTATATCGACGACTTGGCCGATGAACAGAAGGCGTTTGAGATTGCCCTGAATGCCAAAACCCATCGCTATGGCGTGTGCAACGCCATGGAAACCCTACTGGTGGCGGAGGGGATTGCAGAGCGAATACTGCCGCGTTTGGCAGAAGCCTTTGAGCTTAAAGGTGTGGAATTGCGTGGCTGTGCCCGTACCAGCGAGATACTGCCCCATTGCGCAGAGGCCAGGGAAAGCGATTGGAGTGAAGAGTACCTGGCCCCGGTACTGTCCATTCGGGTGGTGGCAGATATGGATGCTGCGATGGACCATATCGCCCGCTACGGTTCAGGACACACTGAGGCGATTGTTACTGAAAATTACACGCGCAGTCGTCGCTTTCTGGCGGAAGTGGATGCCAGCTCGGTGATCATCAATGCATCGACTCGCTTTGCCGATGGGTTTGAATATGGACTGGGGGCTGAAATTGGCATCAGTACTGATAAAATCCACGCCCGAGGCCCGGTGGGGCTGGAGGGGCTCACTTCGCAGAAGTGGATTGTATTTGGGGATGGCCATATTCGCCGTTAATTCCGGTCTTCATTCAAGTAGCCATTAACGAGGTAATTTTGGCGACTAAGCGGCATACAATAGCCCTGTTCGGGGGTACCTTCGACCCTGTGCACTTTGGCCACCTGCGCATGGCGCTGGAACTGCGTCAGGCGCTGGGTTTCGACGAAATGCGCCTGCTGCCCAGCCACCAGCCGCGACACCGGCAGAGTCCGGGAGTCTCGTCTCGCCAACGCAGTGAGATGTTGGCCTTGGCCCTGCAGGGTTGTGATGAGCTGCTGCTGGATGAGCGAGAGCTAAATCGCGGCGGTGATACCTATACGGTGGATACCCTGGAGGAGTTACGCAAAGAGCTGGGACAGGAAGTATCCATCAGTTTTTGTATGGGCTCCGACTCCCTGTTGACCTTGCACCGGTGGCACCGCTGGCAGAGGCTATTGGAGCTGGCGCATCTGGTGGTGGTGACCCGCCCCGGTTGGCATCTTCCAAAAAGTGGTGATGCGGGGAGTAATCCCAAACTGATGGATTTGCTGCAGAGCCACCAAGGGACAGCAACAGATTTGTACGAGCAGGCCTTGGGGAGTTTGGTATTGCGCGAGCAGACCATGTTACCTATTTCCGCAACAGAAATTCGCCAATTATTGAATAGCGGTCAGTCGCCGCGATTTTTGTTGCCGGCCACCGTATTGCAATACATTGAAGACCATCAACTCTATACAAAAGCGGTTGCCACTGGTGACCAGTAATGAATCAAGGTGTTATGACAAATATTAAAGATATCGCGCTCAAAGCTCTGGAAGATCTGAAAGGCAAAGACATTGTTGCGCTGGATGTATCTGAACTCTCCGATGTAATGGACAACCTGGTAATCTGTACAGGTACTTCCAGCCGTCAGGTGAAGTCCCTGGCAGAAAATGTGGTGGATGAACTTAAGCTAGAGGGTGTGCGCCCGATTGGTGTTGAGGGCAAAGAGCAGGGCGAGTGGGTGCTGGTAGATTATGGCGATCTAGTCGTACATGTCATGTTGGCGGATGTTCGTAATTTCTACGACCTGGAAAAGCTCTGGTCGATGACACCAAATACCCGCGATGATGCCGGTGGTAGTGATCCTCACCAGGACTGAATGAGGTGAAAATCCGAATTCTAGCCGCCGGGGGGAAGATGCCCGGCTGGGTGCAGGAGGGCTACGCCGAATACGCCAAGCGCCTGCCACGGGAAATCTCCCTGGAAATGGTGGAAATTCCCCTGGGGCAGCGCGGCCAGAAAAGTTCAGCGGCACTGATCGAAAAGGCGCGGAAAAAAGAGGGCGAGGCAATGCTTGCAGCCCTCGGCCCTCGCGATCATGTGGTGGCGCTAGACGTAAAGGGCAAGCCCTGGAGTACGGAGCAGCTGTCAAATCAGCTGCGCGATTGGCAGCTATTGGGCGAAAATATCAGCCTTCTGGTTGGTGGTCCTGATGGGCTTTCCCAAGAGTGCCTGGGTAAGGCTCGACAACGCTGGTCCCTTTCCCCGCTGACCCTGCCGCACCCATTAGTGCGAGTGGTTTTGTCCGAGCAGATTTATCGTGCCTGGACTTTGTTGGCCGGGCATCCCTACCACAAATGAGATGTTTGCGATGAATTGCGGAGAGAATTGCCAACAGAGGTGGTCTCTCCGTCTGTGCCCTGTGGTAATGTAGTTCTACTAGACATTTAGTGCGCCAGTCAAAATCATTCAAATAAATTCCAATGCCTCACGACCACCACCTAAAGGACCCATACACGGAGCAGCGGTTATTTCGCAATCGTATGATGGTGGCTGTTTTCGCCGTGATTGCGCTACTGGGGGTTTTGGTTGCGCGCTTCTACAACCTCCAAGTTATAAATTACGACGATTACCGTACCCAGTCTGATGAAAACCGTATCCAGGTGCGCCCGGTCGCGCCGACACGAGGATTAATTTACGATCGCAACGGCATCTTGCTAGCGGATAACCGCGCCAGTTATAACCTTTCCATAGTGCGCGAACGCGTTCAGGATTTGGGGGCGACCCTGGAATTAATCGGTCACCTGATTCGTCTCGATGACAGCGATGTGGCCAAATTTCGCAAACGTATGAAACGGCGGCGCCCATTTGAGCCGGTGCCATTGCGCTTTCGCCTGAGCGAAGCGGAGATAGCGCATATCAGTGTCAATCAATTCCGTATGCCTGGCGTCTCCGTAGAGGCTGAATTGGTGCGCTACTACGCGCTCGGGGATTTGTTTGCCCACAGCGTTGGCTATGTGGGCCGTATCAGTGATCGTGATTTGAGCAACTTCACTGAAGAGGATGTGCGCCTCTATCGGGGGACCAGTAGTATTGGCAAGGTGGGTTTGGAGCGTTCCTACGAGAAAACCTTGCTAGGTGAAGTGGGTTACGAAAATGTGGAGATCAATGCACGTGGACGTGTGCTGCGTGTACTGGAGAGAGAAGATCCCAAGCCCGGTGCCGATTTAACTCTGCACCTGGATGCGCGCCTGCAACAGGTGGCTTCCGATGCCCTTGGTGATCGCCGCGGCGCGGTGGTTGCTATCGATGTCAATACTGGTGGCGTGCTAGCTTTTGTGAGCAAGCCTTCGTTCGATCCCAACCTCTTTGTAACCGGCATTAGCTTTGCCGACTACCGCGCCCTCAGTGATTCTCTTGATGTTCCCTTGTTTAACCGTGCCGTACAGGGCCAGTATCCACCGGGCTCTACGCTAAAGCCCCTAATGGGGCTCGGTGGGCTTGAAGCAGGGCTTATTTCCCGCGAAACCAAAATCAAGGACCCCGGTTTCTACAAGCTGCCAAATGACCCACGTATCTACCGTGACCATGTGCGCTGGGGACACGGTGAGAAGGTGGACTTAATTCAGGCCATGGCGCAGAGCTGCGACGTCTATTTCTGGGATATGGCACACCGCTGGGATATTGATGGAATGCACGATATGGCCGCCCACTTCGGCCTGGGCTCCAAGACCGGTGTCGACCTGCCGATGGAGCGATCCGGTCTCTTTCCCTCGCGTGACTGGAAGCGTGGTGCGAGAGGCATGCCCTGGTTCCCTGGCGACAGTCTGAATGCGGTACTGGGGCAGGGTTTTGTACTGGCCACCCCACTGCAGCTAGCGGTGATGACGGCCACTATTGCCAATCGCGGAACACACTATCGTCCACAAATGGTAAGAACGGTCGACGGAGTCGAACAACCACCGGAAATACTGCACAACCTAGAGGCCCATCCGGCTAACTGGGATCTGGTATTTGAGGGCATGGAAGCCGTAGTGAATCGTAGCTATGGCACAGGTAAGCTCGCCGGCAAGGATCTGGATTTCCGTGTCGCTGGAAAATCCGGAACCGCCCAGGTGGTAGGTATTGCCCAGGGGGCGCGTTATGACTCTGAAGCGCTGCAGGAACGCCATCGCGATCACGCTCTGTTCGTGGCCTTTGCGCCAGTGGACAAGCCGCGTATCGCAGTTGCGGTTTTGGTGGAAAATGGTGAAGCGGGTGGCGCTGTGGCTGCACCGGTAGCCAGAGAGCTGTTTGCCGAATGGGTGCCGCGCCCCCAAGTAGAGACTGCGCAGAATATTCGTATTATCGGGGGGGCGGACAATGGCTAGTCGCGATTTTTCCCACCGGCTGTCTGACGCACATGGCAGTCTCAGAAGGCCGGTGAGCCTGGCCCGTCGTCTGCACATTGACGTGCCACTGTTGGTGCTTTTACTGGTACTGGCCTCAGTGGGGCTGGGGGTGCTCTACAGTGCCTCCGGCGGGGATATGAACTATGTTCGCCGCCAATCTATCTTCATGTGCCTGGCGTTTGTAGCCATGTTTATCGTGGCGCAGATACCTCTGGATTTTTACCGGCGCTGGTCGCCTTGGGCCTATCTGGGGGGCTGTGCCCTGCTGGTGGGGGTACTGCTGTTTGGCACTGGTGCGAAAGGTGCTCAGCGCTGGCTGGAAATAGCCGGCTTTCGCTTCCAGCCGTCGGAAGTCATGAAGCTCGGTGTGCCGATGATGGTGGCCGCCTTCCTGCACCAAAGAGCGCAGCCGCCCTCTCTTATGACTGTTTTAGGGGCCCTGGCTATAGTAGCGGTACCGGCCGCGCTAATTGTGCGACAGCCGGATCTGGGTACCTCAATTTTGATCGCAGCATCTGGCCTGTTTGCTCTGTATCTTGCCGGCTTGAGCTGGAAAATGATCGGCGCTGCCAGTTTGGGGATGCTGGTTTCGGCCTGGCCAATTTGGCAGTGGGGACTCAGGGATTATCAACGCCAGCGAATCCTGACCCTGCTCAACCCCCATGATGATCGCTTTGGCGCCGGCTGGAATATTTTTAATTCCAAGGCCGCCATCGGTTCCGGCGGTATGTATGGCAAAGGGTATCTTCAGGGCACTCAGTCACAATTAGACTTCCTGCCGGAGAGCCATACCGACTTTATTATTGCCGTGCTAGCGGAAGAGTGGGGGATGCGCGGTGTCTTATTGCTGTTACTACTCTACGTTTTGGTTATTGCGCGAGGCATCTATATTAGCTTTATGGCGCAACACCTGTTTGGACGATTACTGGCGGGGAGTATAACGCTCACTTTTTTTGTCTATGTGTTTGTAAACATTGGTATGGTTACAGGATTATTGCCAGTGGTAGGGGTGCCTTTGCCGGTGATCAGTTACGGGGGTACCTCGCTAATCACCTTGATGGCAGGATTCGGTATCCTAATGGCCGTAGGGACAGAGCGGCGCAGAGTACATTTTTGACAGGTGTTGCGCTGAAAATTAAATAACTGGATGTAGAGACGCGTGATGAAGACAGGAGCGGTCGTTTTGAAGTGGACCTCGGGACTAATCGTTGGGATAGGGCTTGCCCTTGCCGCCTGCGCACAGGAGCCTGGTCACGGCGACAATGCGGATGCCCAGAAATTTGTAGAGTACATGGTGCAAGAGCACCAGTTTGACCGCGAAGAAATGCAGGATCTGATGCGTGAAGCCAAGCGCAAGGACTCGATTCTGAAAGCGATCAGGCGCCCTGCTGAGAAAGCCAAACCTTGGTACGAATACCGTAAGCTGTTTTTAACCCCACAGAGTATCGCCGGCGGTGTTGATTTTTGGGACAAGAATGCTGAGGCCCTGGCCGAGGCGGAGAAAAAGTATGGTGTGCCGGCGGAGATGATAGTTGCCATTATCGGCATCGAAACACGCTACGGCGGTAATATGGGAGGCTACCGAGTGCTAGACGCACTTTCCACACTGGCCTTCAACTACCCGCGCCGCTCTCAGTTCTTTACCAAGGAGCTGGAAAATTATCTGCTGCTGACCCGCGACCAGGGTATGGACCCATTGGCTCTAAAGGGCTCTTACGCTGGTGCTATGGGTTATGGCCAATTTATGCCATCCAGTTACCGCGCCTACGCGGTAGACTTCAGTAACGATGGCAAGGCGGATATTTGGAATAACACCACCGATGCCATTGGCAGTGTCGCCAACTACTTGGCCAAGCACGGTTGGAAGCCCGGCGAGCCAGTCACGGTACTGGCTAACCCACGTCCCAATGCGGATATGACCATTGTCAATGACACCCTTCAGCCCGAGTGGACCGTGGGAGAGCTGGCGGAGAAGGGCTTCAACGCCACCAGCCAAGTGGCACCGGAAATGCCGGCTATTGTTTTCTCCTTGCAAACAGAACAGGGCAGGCAGTTCTGGCTGGGGCTCAATAACTTTTCCACCATTACTACATATAACCGCAGCCGCCTCTATGCCATGGCGGTGAATGAGTTGGCCCAGGAAATTGTCAAAGCGCGTGGCGGGAAGTCTTGAGCGGGGCACTAAAGCTGCGCTCGGATAAAAAATTGCCAATATTGGGGAACCAATGGCATTGCGTGTAATCGAAAATTTTTCGTTTAACCAGGCAATTTAAGATAATAGCGGCTTGGAGACGGCAACCTCGGGTTGCCGCGCGCCGGGGGGATTATGTTTCAGTGCAATATGCGGCGTGGAGTTCTCCTCGCCGCTTTGTTTTTGGTGGCCTGTGGAGCGCCACAACCCAAACCTGCTAAACAGGCCGAGCCAGATTTTGGTAGTGTCAAGGACAGTGGCCCGACCGCGCCGGTGGACATGCTGGCGACACCCGAACCCACTCCTGTGCGCGAGCCTATAGGTTCGGCTGGAAACAAGTCTCCTTACAAGGTTAACGGCGTCACCTACCGTGTGCGCGACAAAGTTGGTGGCTATAAAGAGCGTGGCCAGGCATCCTGGTATGGGACCAAGTTCCACGGTCGCCGAACAGCCAATGGTGAAATTTACAATATGTACGCCATGTCTGCGGCGCACAAAACTCTGCCCCTGCCCAGCTATGCCAAGGTAACCAACCTGGACAATGGCCGCAGCATTATTGTGCGCGTAAATGATCGCGGTCCCTTTGTACATGGTCGTATTATCGACCTAAGTTATACTGCCGCCCAAAAGCTTGGGTACGTGGATAAAGGTATCGCCCGTGTGGAAGTGGAGGCTCTGGACCCAGCTTCATTACCGCCGGTGACTGAAACTTTGCTGGCCGGTGATGTAAAGAGTGGTCTGCCACAGGATGCCAGTATCAAACTGCCGGATAATACCTTTCTCCAAGTGGGAGCCTATAGCAACGCCGCCCAAGCGGAGAAAGTGCGTACCCAACTGGCTGCAGGAATTGACTATCCTGTGTCTGTCAGTCCTGTAACGCGTAGTGGCAAGACGTTTTACCGGGTTCGTATCGGGCCAATCTCCCAACAGCGTGCCCTGGCCAATGCGCGTGAAGCCGTGCAGAAGAGCCAGTTGGGAGACCCCCAAGTGGTGTACGAATAGCTTCTGTGACTATTGTCCTAGGGTGGTGTTTTTACCCGGACAGTCAGAGGCGGGTTTGACGTACAGCAGTTAACTGGATAGTCGTTCACAAAATACTGCGCATTGGCGCGCATTTTCTTGTATTTTGTCAGTATGTACTGGCTGGCGGCATTTGGTGACAAACCATGGCCGTGAATTAATCATATAAAATAAGTATTGGGTTAACAGCCAGCCAACGAACACGAGGATTAATGAGACACTCACCTATGATCACACGGATTATCGCCTGCTCTTTCCTGTTAGTTTGTGCGGGCCTGGCCCAGGCGCAGTCACTCATTCCGGCCCCGCCCCAACTGGCGGCTGCCTCCTACTTATTACTGGATGCAAACACCGGCCAGGTGCTGGTGGAGCACGAAGCGGATAAGCAGGTGCCCCCTGCCAGCCTGACCAAAATGATGACTGCCTATATTGTTTCGGAAGAGATTCTGAAGGGCAGTGTTAAAGAAGAGGATAAGGTACGCATCTCCGAGAAGGCCTGGCGTAAGGGCGGTTCTAAGATGTTTGTCAAGGTTGGTGACCAGGTACCGGTTATCGACCTGATGCGTGGCGTGATTATCCAATCCGGAAACGATGCCAGTATTGCCCTGGCCGAGCACGTTTCCGGTAGCGAGGAAGTGTTTGCTGAAGTGATGAACCAGCAGGCGGAACTGCTTGGCATGGAAAACACACACTTCGTGAATGCCACTGGCTGGCCGGCAGAAGGACATCTGACCTCCGCTCGCGACCTCGGTATCCTGGCTCGAGCGCTGATTATGGATCACCCGGAGCACTACGATATCTACTCCGAGAAGTACTTCAGCTACTCCGGCATTAACCAGCCCAACCGCAACCGCTTACTGTGGCGCGACTCGGCGGTGGATGGCATCAAGACTGGCCACACCGAGGAAGCCGGCTATTGCCTGGTGGCTTCTGCGATGAAGCGGGGTATGCGCTTGATTGCCATCGTTGTGGGTACCGATAGCGATGAGAAACGCGCTTCTGAGACCCAAAAATTACTGGCTTACGGTTTCCGCTACTATCAGACCCACAAAGTTTATGGTCAGGGTGAAGTCCTGCAGACCGAGCGCGTTTGGGGTGGTAAGGAGCCGAGTGTCGGCATCGCGGTAGAGAAAGATATCTTCGTTACCATCCCTCGTGGTGGAGAGGAGGGCATCAAAGCCGATCTAATTGTTGATGGTGAGTTAGAGGCTCCGATTGAAAAGGGCCAACCGGTGGGTAAGGTTGTGGTGACCCTGGATGGTCAGACTGTCGCCGATGTAAAGGCGGTTGCCGCTGAAGAGGTAGAGCGTGCGGGCTTCTTCAAGCGTATTTGGGATTCCATCAAGCGCTTTGTGATGGGCTTTTTCAACTAGCAGTTATCAAGCCCAGAACCCCAGGGGTGGTTTTCAGGCCGCCCCTGGCCAGCCCCCCAAAATCTCTGACCACTTCCGCCGTCATTTCCTGTCCACTGTTCACCAGCCACTGTATAATCGCCGCCCGGCTGCGCCTAAGCTTTCCTCATTATCTGACAGCCGGGCCCCGGAGAGTGGTATGAGTCAAGATCCCAATCAGCAACCCCCGAAAATCGAGTTCCCTTGCGAAGACTATATGGTCAAGGTCGTGCGTGACGCCAATGGCGAGGCGCATGAGTTTGTACTGGATGTGATGCGTCGCCACGTCCCAGGGTTGGATGAAGACCGCATTACCCTGCGCGATAGCAGTACTGGGAGATTCACTTCCATGACTTTCTTTATCCTGGCAACCGGTGAGGATCAACTCAGGGCCCTGTTTGAGGAGCTCAAAGAGCATCCTGCGGTTCATATGGTGCTTTGATGACTGTTGTTCGCAACCTTGCCCGACGGGATTACGAGGCTGTCTGGCGTGCTATGTCTCGCTATACCGATTCCCGTAGTGAAAAAAGTGTGGATGAAGTCTGGTGCGTGGAGCATCAACCGGTTTTCACCCAAGGTCAGGCTGGAAAAGCGGAACACCTCCTGAATACCGGTGATATTCCGGTGGTGCAGGTGGATCGAGGTGGCCAGGTTACATACCACGGTCCCGGCCAACTGGTGGTTTATCCGCTGCTGGATTTACGCCGTGCGAAGATCGGCGTAAGGGATCTGGTGACAGCGCTTGAGAGCGCTACGGTAGCAACCCTGGAAACCTCTGGTATAGCAGCGGCGCCCCGTGCCGACGCGCCGGGGGTTTATTTGACTGAAGGTCCGCGCAAGGGTAACAAAATCGCCTCCATTGGCCTGCGAGTACGTCGCGGCTGCAGTTTCCACGGTATTGCCATCAACATTGATATGGATCTGGCGCCATTCCTCCGTATTAACCCCTGCGGTTATGCCGGAATGCAGATGGTGCAGATGTCTGAGTTACTGCCGCAGGTACCTACCTGGAATCAGGTGGCAGAAAAATTTGTATGCGAATTACTGCGCGCCCTCAAGCTGTCCCCGGCAGAGTGGCAGCCGTTAGAAGAACACACTTTGGCGCAACTGAGCGCGGAACAGCAGGAATTGAGTAATGGCTGACAAACCCGAACTGGTACCGGTAAAACGCACCCGCCGCCTCCAGCAGGGAGAGAAATTGCGCGATGGTGATAAGGTCGAACGTATCCCAGTCAAGGTGATTGCCAGTGATACGCTGTTACGCAAGCCAGACTGGATTCGTGTAAAAGTCCCCGCTTCCAAAGAAGTGGACCGTATCAAGAGCATTCTGCGTTCGCAAAAGCTCTCCACAGTCTGTGAAGAGGCCAGCTGCCCCAACCTGGGGGAGTGCTTTAGTGGTGGTACCGCGACCTTTATGATCATGGGGGAAATCTGTACGCGCCGCTGCCCATTCTGTGATGTGGGCCACGGTAAACCCAACCCCCTAGACCCCGAAGAGCCCAGGAGTCTGGCTGAAGCCATCGCGGCCATGAGCTTGCGTTATGTAGTGATCACTTCGGTAGATCGCGATGATTTGCGCGACGGTGGCGCCGAGCATTTTGCCGAATGTATCCGTGAGTCCCGTCAGCTTTCGCCGAACCTCCAAGTAGAAATTCTCACCCCGGATTTCCGTGGTCGCATGGAGGTGGCGCTGGATATCCTCGGGAAGGAAGCGCCGGATGTGTTTAATCACAATCTGGAAACTGTGCCGCGCTTGTACCGGGAGTCTCGCCCTGGCGCCAACTATAAGTGGTCCCTGAAGCTGTTGCAGGAATACAAGAAACGTCGACCAGATGTATTGACCAAATCCGGTTTGATGGTGGGCCTCGGTGAGACAAAGGAAGAAATCTTTCAGGTAATGGATGATATGCGTGAGCACGATATCGATATGCTCACCATCGGCCAGTATCTACAGCCAAGCAAGGAGCATTTGCCTGTACAGCGCTATGTACATCCGGACGAGTTTGAAGAGTATCGCCGCTATGCCGAGCAAATTGGCTTCAAACACGCCGCTTGCGGCCCGCTCGTGCGATCTTCTTACCATGCTGATAAGCAGGCGCATGGTGAAAAGGTAGGCTAGTCTCGATCTATATCTGGTATTTATAAGGGTGCTCAGGTGCACCCTTATTTTTATAGTCCTTTCCTAAGCCCGCCAATTCTGTTCTCTATTTACTGATCTACATAATTCGGTGCAGATCGGCTTTCTATTAGCAGGCATTGGCCTTGTTATTTTTGTATTAAGTAGTGGATCGGGTTGGCCTTATCCATTCCCCTTCCCTCTTTTTAAGTTTCTTGTATGCCAGGTTGCTACAAGAGAGTTTACTTATTTAGCGCCCGTTTATAGCGACTCCTACAAGTATCACGCTTGGAACAAACTGTAGAGTAATACCATCTCCAGCATAGGTAATGATTAGCTTATTGTATTAGTATCCCTGAATTTGACTGGAGTCACCTCGTAGTAAGTAATCGGTGTGCTTAGGGAGACACTGGTTTTCTTGATGTAATAGTTAAAGTCGCTAGTTTCTGAGCTTCTTGCTAACTGAACTCGTTATAGAAATATCCATAATTGTTATTGCAGCAATAAGTAAAGGATTTAATTTAAAGTTGGCTTTGTGGGGGCTGGGTCACAAGAGGCTCAGATTAAAGGCCATCGCCTATGTTTTTCTCGGGGGTTAATGGCGGAATTATAAAAAGTCGATTTTGATTGTGGATTTGTTATTGCTGCATCAAGAAATTTTAATACTACAAGATATATCCAAAGGGTGCTCAGAAAAATTGCAGCTGATATTGTCGCTGGAAAAGAGTGTTTGCGGTGAAATAATATTGTGGGTCGATAGTGGTGGAAGTTAAAAGTTTTTAAAATATAGTAAATCCGCTGAATTAAAAAAATTGACTATTTAGTCAATCAATGTTTTTGCTAGGGTAGACCTTAGATACTTAGCAATTATTGCGCTCTAAGCTAATCTTCAGTAACTTTAGGATAACAATAAGGATAAGAAGGTATTACTTTTCTTATAGCCACAACTGCCATACTCCCCTAGAAAGGTCTCATCATGGCAGACTGAAGTGGTAATTTAGTTTTAAGCGGCAAATACTTCGGGCGCAGCTCACTGAACTCTGTGTGGTACCTGGATACAGGTTGTGATGGGCGCCAGGACGTACCAGATCACAATAAACACAATAATGAGTGAGGAAAGCGATGACCCCGGAAGAGCGATACGAAAAGGTGAAAGGCCTCCAGCCTTTGGAGCTTCTCTATAAGAGAGAGGCCGAAGAGCCAGAAACAGTATTTCTCCGCCAGATGCAACAGCGTCAGTGGCGAGAGTATACGTGGCGTGAGGTGATGGACAGGGCCCGTAGGGTTGCCGGTTACCTGCGCAATCAATTTGAGCCCGGAGATCGTATCGCTCTTCATGCAAAAAACTGTGCCGACTGGATTATTGTCGATGTGGGTATCATGCTCGCCGGGATGGTCAGTGTTCCCCTATATCCCGGGCAATCTGCATCTTCCATGTCCTACGTTTTGCAACACTCTGAATCAAAAGTCCTGTTCTGTGGCGCTACGGATAACAATACGGCATTGCAGGAGGTGGCGGATTCATTGCCGAGCGTGGCAATCCAGCGCTGTGAGATCCGCTGTGATCAAGAGCTGGAGGCGATCATAAACTCCAGTGAGCGTTATGCGGAGAGTCCGGTATTCGATGAAGATGACCTTTTCACGATAATGTATACCTCCGGTACCACTGGTAATCCGAAAGGCGTTATGCATACTTGGTCTTCGGTGATCTTTGTTGTACCAAATATGATCCGGGGTTATGGATTTAACGACTCCGATCGTGTTCTGTCCTACTTACCGCTGGCCCATGCTGCTGAGAGAATCCTTGTGGAGTTCCACTGTCTCTACTCGGGTACGCCGGTACACTTCCCGGAATCCCTGGATACTTTTCTTGAAGATTTACAGCGTACCCGTCCTACTATGTTCTTTTCAGTACCCAGGCTGTGGACTAAGTTCAAAGAGGGTATAGACGAAAAAATTCCGCCCGCGCTACAGAATGTATTACTGCGTATTCCGGGCTTAAACAGCTGGTTAAAAAATAAGGTGCGCGCGGGCCTGGGCCTGGATGAGGCGCGTATGCTGGTAACCGGCGCATCGCCCATTTCCATAGAGTTACTGCGCTGGTATGAACGGATGGGTATGCAGATTGCCGATGGTTACGGTATGACAGAAAACTTTATCTACGGTTGCTTCGTATTGCCCGGAGAGGACCCGGTGCCGGGTACGGTAGGCAAGACTTACCACGGTTGTGAATTAAAGATCTCCGAGGAGGGCGAGATATTATTCAAGAGTGGCTCACTTATGAAGGGCTACTACCTGGAGCCCGAGAAAACAGCGGAAGTGATTCGTGATGGTTATTATCATACTGGGGACTCCGGTTTTATTGATCAGGATGGCTTGCTGCATATTACCGGGCGAATCTCCGAAACATTTAAAACCAGCAAAGGAAAATTTATCCAGCCCAGTCGTCTTGAGGGATATTTTGGGAACGAAACTCTGCTGGCGCAACTGTGCGTGTTAGGTCATGGTATGGACCAGCCGGTTATGCTCGCAACCCTCTCTGAGAGCGCTGAGAAAATGCCCCGCGTCGAAGTCAGCGAGCAATTACAGCGTGTGTTGGAGACGGTAAATGAACGGTTGCCTCACCATGAACGCATTAAGACTATCTTTGTCTGTAGGGAGGAGTGGACACCATTAAATGAGTTCCTCACTCCAACTCTGAAGATCAAGCGCAAGGTTCTGGAGTCTCATTACCAGCTTTTATTTAAGCAGTTTGCTGATATTCAAGGGGTTGTATGGGAGCCTCGGGACAGCGATAGTGCACAAAAAGAGGTAGCCGACCTTCAAGCGGTCAACTGAATTATGTGAGAGGTTCAGGGCCAATTTGAATAGCGCGGCAACTTATCGTTGTCGAACTTTTACTGGTTTGTATGATATTTAAAGAGCCTCTGAATAACTTCATAATATTTCTGCAGGGCCTTGGAGGCTACAGATGTTAGGCGCAGTTCGCAACGAATGGCTTTTGCCTCTTACTAAAAAGGGGGAGGGAAAGAATACACTGCGCTCGGGACCGTATGAGGCATGGATGCCGATTACGAGCTTACAGGGATGTATTCACAGCGAGTCTCGAGTGCAGTGTATTCTTTCCTTCTGACCCAAGTAGTATAAGAGCTGCAATACATCAGCTGCGGGCTTAAAGCCCCGCCGAGCGGGGCTTTCGGAGCAATTCCCACTCCGCGTTGCGACTTCTAACATCACGGAACTCGTCAGACGCTCCTAAATAACTGAGAGTCATCACACTGATATTAATGCATGTAACTGAGGCAATTGTTAGTGGTTCCCGAGTGGCCCACTTCAATGCTTTCGGCGGAGCACTCGAAGTCGTCATTGAACTTGCAATCTTCCATTTTACAGGCGCCTACACCTGCAGTGCGAGAGCTGCGAGTGTGTTTCGAATTAGTGAAGAAAGTATCGCAATCTGGATTTGCTCCTTCACCGATTGTAATAGCTCTGGCATGGCAGCCGTCGTTGGCATTATAGGCACACTGGGTAGCGGCACATCTGCTGACTTCAGGCATATCTGTCGCGATAATCATGGCTGTCTTCTCCTGGTTGGTAAAAAGGAGACTAGCCCAGCCCTGTAGCATGTCAACGTAAAAACCACAGTGTTTGTAAGGTGTTGGAAAGTGTAAATATCTTTCAAGACTAGTGGGAAGTTGTGCTGGAAACAGCGTCCGGCACAGGACAGATAATAACTTATTAGTCTAGCCAACCTTTTTTTATTCAATTTCGAAACTACAGTTAGTCTTGGCTTCCCAGGCCATCAGTAGCAATTCTTTATGCTCGCCAGGTAGTATGACTTTCCCTTCGGCCCTTAATCCGATTCTTTCCAGGAGCTTCACTGAGGGCGTATTGTTGGGCAGGGTGATAGCAACAATGCGCTCCAAGCCCAATGTTTTGTAGGCGTGGCGCATAATCGCCCGGGAGGCCTCCAGTGCGTAGCCTTTGCCTCGGTGCTCTGGAAGGAAAGCGAAGCCGATATCTACATCGTCGAGACCTTCACGTTTGATCAGGCCACAGGTTCCGATTCCTGTGCCGTTTTTAAGCTTCACTTTATACAGGCCGAAATTGTGCTCACGGTACATGGTTAGGGGGCCATCCTGGATATATTTGCGCGCCTGTTCCAGGTTGCGCACAGCACGATCGCCAATATTTCGCAAAAAGTCTGTATCGTTCAGCAGCTTGAGAGTCAGCTCTGCATCATTTTCGTTGAATTCACACAGAACCAGGTTGGGCGTATTTAACTGGAACATATTGGGCCCATACAGTTTTTTTATCAGGCATTTATTTTGCCTGCCAGGGGATTACTTTGCGAGTGGTCGCGTTGAAGTGTAAAGGGGGGAGATAAAGGGGTGTCCCCCGCTTAAAAAGGGGGGACGAGCGAAGCGCTAGCGCCGGGTTAGAAGCGGTAGGTTACATTGACGGATGCGGACTCTGCAGTTGGGCGGGAGGTCACATTCGCGCTCAGGGCGATAGATTCCGCTGCTTGCCAGCGAATACCGGCGATCAGGCCCATGCCGTCGTCGAATAATCCCTGGTCCACACTAGAGTAGCTGGGCATCGCGTTCATATTACCCGTCATCGACTTAACACCGACTTCGAGGGTGTCTTCGTCGTTGCCACGGGTGTCTTCGTACCAGATCTGGGCGTAGGTGTTAACGGTATTCCAGCTCTTGTTAGCAAAGGCACCGAAACGCATGGTGGTGTAACGACGCTCCTGGTCACCATAGTTCATACCGAGTGGATCATACTCATTGCCAACTGAGTCGGTATAAGTGAAGCCTTCTATATCGTCCTCGGTATAGCCATCCACGTCCATGGTGGCTTTGGTCACGCCAATGAAGGGACCAAATTGGAAGGTGGAGTAACTAAATAGGTTGGCACCGGCAGTCAGGCTCAGGGTGGTATTTTCTCCAGAAGTATCCCCTTCCAGTTCGGATGAGAAGCTGTTGCCGAGGACCAGGGCACGATTTACCTGATCGAAGTCCACATCCGTCAGAGTCGCGCTACCTTCTACAAAGAAAATATCGTGGTGGAAACGACCATACAGGCTGTAGTTGGTAGAGGTAGACTCGATATCGGCGCGGGCATTGTCCACGTCGATATCGGAGCGGCTAATCGCCAAGCCCAGCTCGAGATTGTCACGCAGAGCATAAGTCATGCCGATCAGGCTGGCATCGCTATCTCCGCTCATATCGGCGGCAAAACCGTTATCGTAGTCGATGTCACCGAAGACACTGCCCACAAACACGCCAGTCTGGGCTTGGCTGTAACGTACACCTGCCAGGTTTTCATCCAGGCTGTTGGTGTGGGTACGGGCTGCCTGGGCACCAATATCCGGCAGCTGGCCGGCAACCTGGGCTGCGTTAACAATGGCGGTATAGTAGTCGGCGAGTACCTGCTGACCAACCTGGGTGGGGTGCACGGTGTCGTTGAAAATAAGCTTGGAAGCATCTGGAGCAGATCCATTTTTGCCGTAAACTTCGTGCTCAATACATTCACCGCCGCTGCCATCGTAACAATACTGGCCCTGGTCGAACTCAGCAGACAGGCCCAGCTGGCCGGCGTTTTCCAGTGCTACTTTGAGTAGGCCGGCTTGGTCTACCATCAACACGCCTTCGATATCTTTGGCCTGAGCCAACAGGCTGGCGTTAAAAGCTTCAGAAGCACCGCTGGCTTCTAGAAGTATTTTATCAACTTCGCTTGGCAGTAAAGCGTCAGCCTCATCCTGAGTCATTGCGCCTGCGGCTACAGCTTTAGACAACTCAGTATTTACCTTTTCATAAGCTTTGGCGTAAACAGCAGGGGTTTTGCTTATATCCGGTACATTGGATACCAGAATATAGTTGGCTCCTGCGCCGGACAGGGCACCGGCTGCGGTTGCCAGCATAGTGGAGGCAATACCGATTTCAACGGTAGCTTCGTCCCTGCTCATCTCGCCGTCAGCGACACTTTTAAAACCGCTAAGTAGGTCGTTGCCGCCGCCATTTATCCAATAGAGGGCGTTGGCATCGGCATGCCCCAAGGTTGTCTCAAGGTAACCCCTTCCCATTGGGTGTGGGTTTCCAGAGGTACCAGTAGAGGCAATAATCGCTTGCAATGCTTGCTTAGCTTCGTTTTCGGCAGTTTTGGCTTGCTCACCTAGTTCAGCTGCGGTGGCCAAATCACCTTGTAGTTGTGCAGCTTTTGCTTTTGCTGCCAGTTGCGCAGCTTCTTCCTGTTTTAGTTGTAGTTGGCCTAAAAGCTGAGAATCTGGGTAGGCTGGAAGACCATCAGTTCCGACATGGGGCATCAACGCGCTGAGGAGGTTGTGCCGGGCTGGGCTATCTTGCAAGCCATTTGCTTCCAGGAAAGCTGTGTAGCTTTCGGTGCCAATAATATTCATCAATACATCAGCAGCTTTGTGGCCACCTACAGCCCAGACATTTCCAGCATTTTGGGTACCACTGACAACCTGCATTGAAACTGAGTCTTTAAGCTCTGTAGGGCTCAGTGATTGATCAACATTTGGTAGGCAGTAAGGAGATTGCATTCCAGAGCAGGAAGCAGTCATGGATCCCAGTCCCAGATTTTGAGAAAGGATATTGATAGCAATATCGTTGGCATCACCACCATTGGTAAATGCATCGTAGTTACCTACGTCGGTCAGGCTGTCACCAAAAGCAATAACCTGGGTGAACGCTGATTCCTCTGCTAATACAGAGGTGCTGGTCATGGTCGCAAGTGCAATAGCGGCGGCGAGGCTGCGCTTGACGTTGGGCATGGTTTTCTCCTAGTCGCGGTAATCACACACCCGGGAGTACATCGGGAGGAGCCCAGAGGAAACAACTGGATGTGTGCCTTTATTGTTCTTTGTTCCTGTACCTCAAGGAAGCTGGGCAATACTAGCGGATTTGACCGGGACAATAAAATAAGTCACGAGCAAAGAGGCTGGCTGCTTGGTTACTTCAGAAATGGAATGGTCTTGAGAGACGTTCTACAAAAGTGGCGCAATGGTACTGAATGATTGTTTTTAAGTAAATGTGTAGTAACCCTTAATATCCTCAGCTAGTGGTGGGGCTCGCATCGTATTTTCAGACTGGTTGCCAGGTGCATCGGTAGCGTATGTTTATTTTTTTTCGCTTGATTGAGAGAGTTACTTTAAACTCTTGAGAAGTTTCAAGAGGCTACCGTTTGTTATTTGTTTTATGAATTTGAGAGGGATATCTTGAGTACTCGGAAAAGAATCCAGATTTCCCTGGATGAAGTTCAATTTAGTGCGGTGCGCTCCCAAGGGGCCGGAGGCCAAAATGTAAACAAGGTTTCCAGTGCTATCCATCTGCGCTTTAATATCCATGAGTCCTCGTTACCGGAAAATATCAAGCAGCGATTACTGCAATTGAGGGATAGACGGATTTCTTCCGATGGAATTCTGGTGATCAAGGCCCAGAGTTTTCGTACCCAAGAAAAAAATCGTACGGATGCTCTGGAGCGTTTGCAGGAGCTAATTCAAAAAGCTACTGTGGTTCCGAAACAGCGGATACCCACCAAGCCGAGTCGTGGAGCAAAAGAGAGGCGCTTGCAAACTAAAAGCCGGCGCTCTCAGGTAAAGGCGATGCGCGGAAAAATTAAAGAGTAGTTATTTCGAATAAACAGTTTTACTGAATGGTTATGGCTTTGATTTTCTCTCGAGCCTTGAAGTTTTGAAGAACGAGCGGAGTTTGCGCTTGTGCCAGTTTTGAATACAAATACGGCCAAGCATTCTTTTGGTGGAATTTTTTTCTCATCAGAGCTGTCTATATCCGGGTCGCTATGGGTTTAAAGTAGCCTTTCGGGCGAATATTAACTCATTCAATCTATATTCGCCTACTGTGCGTAATAGGGTAAATTAACTGTTTGAACATGAAAGAAAAAAAGGTGTTTTTATGGGGGAAATTGAAAACATACTTGAATTTCTGGTGGAGACAGAAAAATTAAAAAATATTTTACGCAAAACCAGGCCCGTAGGACTGAGTCGCAGGGAAAACTCAGCTGAACACAGCTGGCATGTGTGCCTGGCTGCATTGATGTTGAAAGACTATGCCAATGAATCTATCGATATTAATCGCGTAATCAAGATGTTGCTGATCCATGATCTGGGTGAAATAGATACCGGGGATACTATTGTGTATGCGGCGGAAACTGCTGAGTTAAAGTCGGCTGAGGAGGAGGGAGTTAAGCGTTTGCTGGACAAGCTGCCTGAGGGGCAGGGGAATGAATACCTGCTATTGTGGCGGGAGTTTGAAGCTGGTGAAACAGCAGACTCCCGATTTGCCCGTGCAATTGATCGGGTACCACCTCTAATCCAAAACCTTCATAGTGAGGGGCACACTTGGCGAGAGTACAACATTAGCAAAGAGCAGGTATTCTCCCTAAATCACCGTATTGCTGACGGCAGCGCCGATTTATGGTGTGTGATAGAAAAAAAGCTCAGCAGTGCAGTGGATAAAGGCATCCTCAAATAAATCGATGTCATTATTTTACGAACTTCACTGCTTTACTGGTGATAGGGTGATCTGTCGAGAATAGCCTGGTATTCCGCCTCACGTTGGGTCAGGGAGAACATCAGGCCACCAATCTCAATTTCCAGTTCGGTGTGTCGTATTTTCAGGCGTGCAATATCCGCCAGCAGCGCGATTCTCTCATCCCGACTGGTTTCGTCCTGCACTAACTGGGCGCTCATTTCTGTCATGTCGTCGAGGAGGTGATCACGCTCCAGTTCCAGGTCGTGAATCGCCGTTGCTATTGCGTTCACTGCACTTCTGGCCATGAAGATATCCCTGCCAGCGCCATAACCGCGTAGAAACAACCCCTCCAAGTCTGCCGGGCATACTCCATTGTAGTTTTCGCCGGAGCGCCCTTCGGCGAAGCCGCGTAGTTCGGTACAAAAGAGCTCGAGCCCTTCATCACGCCCGCTACGGTAGGCATTGGTATTGAGTTGGATGCCGTATTTTGCACAAGCTTCGCGACGGCGGCCCATATAGCCAAGGCCCTTACCTGCGGCTCCATCTTCATACCCTACCGCCTGCCAGTCGGCCATTTGGCATTCATCTTCACTCATAGTGGCACACCCCATGAATAGAAGTGAAAGGGCGGTGAGGAGGATTCCATTTGTTAACTTCACAGTTGCTTCCTGTTATCTGGTTATAAGGAGAGCTTATTCAGGAAAAGCTGACTGCAGGCTGAAGATGATTAGGCGAATACGTCATCATGAATGGAGCTGTGGATGCATATTCTTGGTGAGCCCGTCCATCGGCTTATCTACATGCTATGAGGATGAAAACAAAAGGGAGGGTATGTCTTACTTGTTGAATTTCTGTTGGCTTAATACTCTGTATCGGGAATAGTTGAATCTGACTGGAAGGTGAGGCGAAGTGCCACCACCTACCTGCTGAAGCTTCTGGAGCCTGGAATTGGTGGGATGTGAGTTGGAGATCAGCGATATTCAAACCTTCATTTTCTTCTCTTATCAATTTTTCGACCAGTCGATGTGCCTGTGGATAGGCGACTTACTATTGGGTCAGAAGGAAAGAATACACTGCACTCGAGACGCGTTGTGAATATATCCCTGTAAGCTCGTAATCGGCATCCATGCCTCATACGGTCCCGAGCGCAGTGTATTCTTTCTTTCCCTCATTTTAGTATCAGTGGTAGGTAAGGGATTTCATTTTTGTTTTGCGATATTCCTACTTTTTAGTGGCCACTTCAGATTTTAAGGGCGTTTCGCTATTCCTAACCCTGTTGCGCCAGTTTCCACTATTATATCCCATAATTTTTTGCTATTGATTTGATTGGTATAGCTAATTCAAATATGACTTTGTTGAGTTTTGTTCGCTTGGAATATCTCTATCTTATATCGCTATTAGTGGTTGGTTTATATTCTCTATTTTTTGGTTTTTATTTTTCGAAAAATTTATGATTTATTTTTTGGCGATTACTGCTAAATTATTTCAGTATTCTTTTGTTTGTGTTACGGTTTTATTTGTCGGCTATTCAAGCTGGCTTTATTTGTTGCCCCGTGCTTTTCAAGATTTAAATAATAAAAATAATTCTGGATGACCTGTAGTATTTAATTTTAAGTCAGGTCGTGTCTCCAAGTTCGATAATCTGTACGTTATTTAAATATTGTCGATATCCGGCATTGCTGTTTGTGCAAGTTTTTTGCATGTGATTACAGTGCTCACCTGTATTTTTTGGGGAATTGTCGGTTTGCGCAGGGGGGGATAATTCAATGTGGAGAACATAATGAAAAAAATGATTCGTACATCGCTAATAGGGCTCCTGGTAGTGCCTGGCGTAGCCATGGCGCAGGAACTGTGGATAACTATAGGTAGCGACGGTTATCAAACTCTGAAGAAAAGCAGTACATTGGTGGCTAAGCAATCGCTGGAGGCACAAAATGAGCGCAATGGCATAACGATATTGAGGGTAGATGAAAGTAACCTATCCGATATTTCTACAATTATGCATAACAGCCACAATCGCTGTGGCGGCTTTATGGTGCATGATTCCCTTGAGGAAGCACAGGCCGCACAACTTTCGCCACTGACGAGTACGGTGACTAGTGTTGCCAGCTATACCATCGATAACGCCGATATGGTTAACGCACTGCAGGGAGAAATCTCTGAAGCTAATATTCGCGCAACTATTGAAACCCTGTCGAGTTTTACCAATCGCTATTATACCACCTCGACTGGGGTTGACGCAGCCGAGTGGATTCGCGATAAGTGGCAGTCATTGACCAGTTCCCGTAGCGATGCCTCGGTGCAGCTCTATAACCATAGCTGGGCACAGCCCTCGGTGATCCTCACCATTCAGGGACAGACAGATCCCGATGAGATTGTGGTTTTGGGAGCGCATTTGGATTCCACTGTAGGTTTTGGAACTGGGGAAGGTACCCGGGCTCCAGGGGCTGATGACGATGCATCGGGGATTGCCACCCTTACTGATGTGGTTAATGCGATCGTTGCAACTGATTACAAGCCAGCTAAAACTCTACAATTTATGGGGTATGCGGCTGAGGAAGTTGGCTTGCGCGGTTCCGATGATATCGCTACTGACTACAAGAGCCAGAACAAAAATGTGATTGGTGTCCTGCAACTGGATATGACCAATTACTACGGCTCCAACAGTGATATTTATATAATCGGCGATTATACCAACAGTGCCCAGAATAGTTTCCTCGAAGATCTAGCTCAGACTTACCTGGGCGGTTTGAGTGTCGGTACCACTTATTGTGGTTACGCCTGTTCCGACCATGCCTCCTGGCATGATCAAGGCTTTGCCGCATCCTTCCCGTTTGAAGCCACCTTTAATGGATCCAATCCCCATATCCATACTGTTAATGACACCCTAGCCAACAGTGGTGGTGATGCCAACCATGCCGTGAAGTTTGGCAAATTGGCAGCCGCTTATGTAGCGGAGTTGGCCAAGGGGGGTACCGGTGATGATCCTGGCCCCGATCCTGATCCAGACCCCGATCCAGGCGAGGAGAAAACTGAAAACTTCTCCGGTAGTGTGGCGCGAAGTGGAGAAGAGCACTATGGGCCCTTTGGTGTGATGGCAGGCTCAAGTTTTGTAGCAGATATGACCGGTACTAATGATGCGGACCTTTATGTGCGATTTGGTGCAGCGCCCACTTGGCGCTATTACGACTGTCGACCCTATGAAAATGGCTCCTCGGAAAACTGCACATTACAGGTGCCGGATGGAGAGAGTAAGGCTTTTGTGATGGTTCGTGGCTACAGTCGCCAGACTTCCAGTTTTGAGCTGGAGGTCACTCACACGCCGCAGTAATGGTGGATAACTCTAATTACGGCTTTATGAGACATGACTACGATCAGTAGTGATTAATTAACAGCGGGAAATTGGCATACCTGACAGTTTTGTTTATTTTTCAGGTGTGCCAGTTTTTGACATAAATGAATTTATACGCCAGCAATTTTGGTTTTCTGTGTAACTGTTGTCTAATCAAGCGGGGAAAAATGCTAAAAAGGGTAGAGTTATTAGCATTGACGCTAAAGTTTTTAGCTGTTGAGGTGGGCTGATATATTTCGACTGCCATCAAAAATACATCTTAGCAGCGGGAGTCAAGTAAAAATAATTTCTGTGCATCACTACCTAAGGGACCCGGTGGTGTGCTGTCCGAATTAATAATGAGAAGAGAGGACGGGCAACATGCAAACCCATTTGTTGAAACCTTTGTCGCTAGCCATTACTGTCGCACTGAGTGCTCCAGGTGCTTTTGCACAAGAGCAGGGAGGACAATCTCCGGCTACCGACGATCACACCATGGAAGAGGTGATTACCACCGGAACACGTAAGGAGGGTGTTTCACCAACTGAGTCCCTGTCCCCTGTGGATGTGGTTGGCGGAGAAAATCTGGCTGATCAAGCCAGCTTTGACTTGACTGAGTCTCTGGCAAAAGTTGCCCCGTCTTTTAATACTCAACGTTTCCCCATTGCGGATGGCACGGCGTTTATCCGCCCTGTGACCTTGCGCAATCTGTCTCCAGATCAAACCCTGGTTTTAGTCAATGGTACTCGTCGACACAGATCCGCCCTGGTCAATCTGCAGCTCGCTCCCTTGGGAACGGTCAACCAGGGAGCTCAGGCAGTGGATTTCGCTACCCTGCCATCAATGGCAATCGAACGGGTGGAGGTATTGCGTGATGGTGCTTCGGCGCAATATGGTTCCGATGCAATCGCCGGTGTGGTGAATATTATTTTAAAGGATGATGCAGAGGGATTCGGCTTCTCCGCACAAACGGGTGAATATTTTGAAGGGGATGGAACTCGTAACAGCTTCGCTGCCAATGCCGGTTTTAACCTTTGGGATAAGGGTTTTGCCAATGGCACTGTGGAATATTCCAAGGCCGATAAAACCTGGCGAGGTGTCGCTCATGAAGATGCAGCTTTTGTTGGCAGTGTAGTAGGCGAGGAGCAAGTGCCCCTGGATGGCCTCGGCCAGCGCTGGGGTGACCCGGATGTGGAGGCGCTGAAATTTTTTGTAAACACTGGGCTGGAGATTAGTGACGACATTGAGCTGTATGGAAATTTTGGTTATTCCAGCAACGAAACCATTTCTGACTTCTTCTATCGCGGGCCAGTCCTGGACCCAGAGTATCAGTTTACCGCCCGAGGAACTTTGCAGGTAGATATGCCTAATGACCCCGATGATCCCGATAGTATTGATTACCTGCCGGACCCGGCACCTCAATCACTGATCGATTATATTATCGGCCAAGGTTTAAACCCCTCTGATTACTTGGTCGCAGACGATTCCAGTCCCAGCGGCTATATCCTGCGCAATCCCATTTATACCCAGTTTCCCGGCGGTTATAATCCGCAATTCGGAGCGGAAATTCACGATATTTCAGCCGTTGTGGGTGCACGCGGAGAATGGCAAAATGGGTTGACTTGGGATCTGCGCGCGCGCGTTGCGGAGAACGAGGTGGAATATGTGCTGAGGGGTTCTATCAACCCCAGTCTGGGTCTATTGTCACCGACCAACTTCAAGCCCGGCTCCCTTACCCAGGAGGAGACCAGCCTCAACGCGGACTTTGTAAAATCTATCGATATTGCTGGTCTAGCCTCTCCCCTGAATGTCGCTTTTGGTGCCGAGTGGCGTGAGGAAACTTATTCCATCGGTGCTGGCGATGCGGCTTCTACCGAGGTGGGCCCCACGGCTGCCTATTTTGGAGTGGGCTCGGATGGCTTCCAGGGTTTTCCTGCAGAGGCAGTGGGTAGTTACAGTAGTGAGAGTATTGCCGCCTATATCGATCTTGAGGCCAATGTGACCGATGCACTGATTCTCGGTGCGGCACTGCGTTTTGAGGAGTACGATGAATTCGGCTCCACTTCCGACTGGAAGCTCTCCGCCCGTTACGATATCAATGAGCGCCTCGCCCTGCGCGGTACTATAAATACCGGTTTCCGCGCGCCAACTCCTGGTCAGGTGAATACCCTGAATGTAACTACCACCGCAGACTCCAGCGGTAACCTGATTCCAAATGGAACCTATCCAGTGAATCACCCGGTTGCCATGGCTCTGGGTGCATCTGAGCTAAGCCCGGAAGAGTCCACCAGCTTCACTCTGGGAGCTGTTTTCTCTCCGTTTGATAATACCAACGTCACCATGGATTATTACAGTATTGATATCGAGGATCGTCTGGCACTGCGCAATAATGCCATTGGTGATGCGGCGGTTGAGCTGTTACAAAATGCAGGTGTTGAAAATGCAGTGCTGTTAAACGGCAGTAACGCTAACTATTTTGTCAATGCCTATGACTCTGACGTTTCGGGTATCGATCTCGCGATTACCAGCGATTTTGAAGTGGCTGGTAATTTACTGGTAGTGGATTTGCGCCACAACCATAATAAGCAAGAGGTTAGCAATGTCGCGGTAAATACCATCAATGCCTCTAGGGTCTTCGACCTTGAGAACCAAGTGCCCAATGATCGTACAACCCTGACCTTCGATTTAGATACCGGGGATATTTTCAGTGGTTACCTGCGCCTGAACCGTTACAGCGATTGGAAATCCACAGGTGGATTATTTGGCGAGGGCGACGCTTCTGATACCTATAGTTACAGCAGTGAGATACTGGTGGATCTGGAAGCCACTTTTACTCTTTACGACAATTATAAAATTGCTATAGGTGGTGAAAATATCTTTGATGTGCAGCCGGATGATGAACAGGATGGCACCTTGCAATTCTTAGGCGTGCGCCATGCGCTGACTTCACCATTTGGTTTTAACGGTGGCTTTTGGTATCTGCGCGCCAGTGCTGATTTCTAAATGCGCTAGCAGTTTGGTATTAACGGCTTAATGGGGCACAAGGATGTGCCGCCGTCCGCCATAGGCCGGTGTGAATTCGTGAAATACCCGCAGATTCGCGCATTTGCGCCAATATTCCGCGGGCGGCAATGAAATAGATAAGGGTTTATCTGTTTCATTGTCAGGTTATTAATTCGTTATTCCGCTCGCCAGTACTCGTGCATTGAAATCCAGAACGACTTGCGGCTCGTCGGTAAATACTCCATCTACGCCTTGAGCTGCCAGCAACAATAAATCGTTCGGATTGTTGACGGTAAACACATAGTTTTTCAGTCCGCGTTGTTTGGCATCGGCAAGCATGTGCTCATTGATAAAGTCCAGGCTAGTGTGCAGTGAATAGGCTTTTAGAGGGGCTGTGCAGGCGGCTAGATCCAGGGGGACTCCACTGACTATTACGCCGCGACGTACCTCTGGCAGCAGGCGCAGGCATTCGTATAGTTGATGATGATCGAATGAGGAGACAATATATTGGTCAAAAGTGGTGCCCTTATCAGATATGAAAGCGCGAATTGTTTTTGCGACCAGGTTGGCGCAATTGGGCCCTTTAATCTCTATATTTAGTTGGGCGCTGTCACTAACCAGTTCCAGGACTTCATGCAGTGTGGGAATGGTGTTGCCGCAGGGTAAGGGCCTCTCCCGAAGGGTTTCGGGGCGTAAGTCAGTAATTAGTTCGCTCCCGGCCAGTAAACGTCCGAGGCGTCTGTCGTGTGTGACCAGAAGCTGGCCGCCGACATTCCAGATATCAATTTCAATGCCCCCCACCGCCATCTCGAGAGCGTGGCCAATAGCTTGAAGGGTATTTTCGCTGGCTCGCTGATGGTAACCGCGGTGGGCGAAACAGAAGAGAGTACCTGGTGTCATTGCCTGTGAATCCGCTCAATAGAATTGAGAGAGCCTGCCACTGATTTGTTACGGCAGAGTTATACCGTTTGCTGTAGTTTATTGTTTTAGTAAGGCGGCAGGTATTAAATTAATCTTTAAGGCACCTCTAAAAATTGTATTTTCATCAATTTTATCGCCCCGCAGCCCCAAAATAGTAATTTTTAGAAGTGCCCTTTATATAGTTTCTCGGTATGAAAAGAGGGCCAAAAGAGCCCTCCAAAAATATTCTGCCTTCACATGAATAATAGAAATCAGTCGCCAGCCAGAGCGCGGTAGCGGCCGCGGTGGAAGAGCAGAGGCTCTCCACCGGGAGAGGCGAATTCCAGCACTTCTCCCAGCAGGATAGTGTGATCTCCACCCTCGATGCATTGGACACGGCGGCAGTGAAAATAGGCCGCGCACTCATCTAGTCGGGGAATGCCATTAGGGCCTTCAAACCAGTGTACCTGGCCAAATTTGTCGGCTCCACGGCCGGCAAAAAGATTGGAAACGTGTTGCTGGTCAGCACGCAGCACATGTACTGCGAAATGCTCGCGGGTGGTAAACGCTTCGTAGCCGAGAGACTGCTTGTCGATGCTCCATAACACCAGCGCGGGATCCAGGGAGACAGAGTTAAAGCTGTTGACGGTCATCCCCGCAGGTTGGCCCTCGGAGTCCTGTGTGGTGATAACCGTGACGCCAGTGGCGAACTGGCCCAGGGTGTCGCGCAATAGGCGACTCTGTTGAGCGGATGGAGTGATGATAGGGCTTCTTTCTGTCGTCATACGAAGGATGCTTGAACAAAATCTATGCTAGCGGGCCATTTTACGGCAAAAGAGCACTCAATGCGCGTTTTGCCTCAAATACTGGCGAAAGAAGCTCGGGTTCAAGCTGGAGTGTGGCTAGTCATTCATAAGGGGGGCGCACTCCGCACTAAGGCGATTGCGTGCGGTGATTGCAGCTCCGGTGAGGGCAAATCCCAGTAATTTTCCCGCTTGATTTCGAAACTCAGCGTGCACGCCTTCGCTGCCACTATCTACTTGCCAGCTGCCTTTAGTATCTGGGCGGGGTGGACAAACGGTGGTGGGGCGTAGGGTCGTTTTTACTGCGATCGGAATTGCCGCATAGCGTACAGAAGTAGGTTGACCGCTGAGGGTTTTTGCCAATGCGCGGGCACAGGCTATCAGGGGAGCAACGAAGAATAGCTGGTGGCCGTCCACCTCGGCGCAGTCTCCAAGAGCGAAAATATTGGGATCGCTGGTTTGCAATTGCCGGTTGACGGTGATGCCGCGTTTGACTTCGAGTCCAGCCATTTCGGCCAGGCTTGTATTCGCCTGCAAACCCAGTGCTGCGAGAGCGATATCCGCCTTTAGCGATTCGCCGCTGTCAAGAGGGGCTTCAAGGCCTTGAGGAGTGCGTCTGATCGCCAGAACTGAGCAGCCGCAATGGAAGCGTACACCTTGATTCTCCAGGGCGCTTTGTAAGTCCTGCCCGGCTTCCTCTGGTAACAATGAGGCCAGTGGCCATTTGAGAGGGTCTACCACCTCCACGGAGAAGCCCGCTTGTATCAAATCGTTGGCAAACTCGCAGCCGATTAACCCGGCACCAATGAGGAGTACCTGTTTTTGCCCTACCAGGGCGGTGCGGAAGCGATGGTAGTCTCCTAAGTTATTGATACGAAATAGGCGTGAGTGGGCATCGCCCTCGATGCGCGGTAGGGGGCGACAGTGGGCACCAGTTGCTAAAACGAGCCGGTCATAGCGTATTTTTGCGGTGTGCTCGCCAGTTTCCTGGCGTATGGTGAGGGACTTGGTATCTGGATTAATGTCGGCTACCCGGGTATGTACCAGGATTTCCGCATCCAACCCCCTGGCCATCTCCTCGGCGCTGGTCTGGCTCAATTCCTGAGCGGTTTTGCCGTGGGAGAGGGAGGCGGACAGCAGGGGTTTGGAGTAAAAGGCACCATCATCAGCGGAGATCAACAGTATGGGGGTATCGCTGTCGAGCTTGCGAAACTCTCGTGCGAGATTGTAGCCGGCTAGGCCTGTACCCACGATAACCAGCGGATCCCTCTTTTCCTGGATTACCGGTTCCTGGAGTGAAGCTGCTGGTGCCGTGGAAATCAGCACCATATCGAACTCTTCTTTGCTAACCCCGCATTGGGGACAGCTCCAACCTTCCGGGATATTCTCCCATCGAGTGCCGCGGGCTATACGCTCTTCGGGGCATCCCTTGGCCTCGTCGTAAATCCAGCCACATACCATACACTCCCAAATACGGGAATCGTTGGTGGACTTGGGGGAGGAAGTGAGGGGATTTTCTTTATTGCTGGTGTCTGTGGCAGCTCCCTGCTCCTTGGCACTAACCTCCGCCATTGCGAAATCGCTTTTACTGGCGCCGCACTGGGGGCAGCACCAGTCTTCAGGGATGTCCTCCCAGCGGGTACCGGGCGCTATATTATCCTCAGGCCAACCCTTGGCCTCGTCATAAATCCAGCCACAGTTCTGGCACTCCCATATACGATAACCGGACATTGCAGCTCCCTGCCAAAATCACAGAGCCCTGGCGACGGTAGGGTAGCCGGGGCGAGATCTTTTATAAGGGCAAATATAAGGGAGTTTGCCAGGGGGTGCCGTTATTCAGTGTTGCGCTGGGCTATTTTAGTCAGGGCATTTTGATAGATGTCGGAAATTTCCCCGGGGTGGCTGATAGAGACTCCTAGGTCATGTACCAGTCCATCTTCCAGGCCATAGACCCAACCGTTTACCGAGAGTTGCTGACCCGCTCGCCAGGCGTCTCGCACTATGGTCGTCTGGCAAATGTGGATTACCTGTTCCAGCACATTGAGTTCACACAACAAATCGGTGCGCTGCTGTTGTTGGAACAAGTCGATCAGGGTGTGGTGTTTGTCGCGAACGTCCTGGATATGGCGTAACCAGTTGTCAATCAACCCCAGCTGCTCGTTGTGCAGAGCCGCCTGGACGCCACCACAACCGTAATGACCGCACACAATGATGTGTTTCACCTTGAGAATTTCCACTGCGTACTGCAACACCGAGAGGCAGTTGAGATCTGTGTGAACCACTACGTTGGCGACGTTGCGGTGTACAAACAGCTCCCCGGGCAACAGACCCACAATTTCGTTGGCGGGTACACGGCTGTCTGCGCAACCTATCCAGAGATATTCGGGAGTTTGTTGTTTTGACAGCTTGAGAAAAAAGTCCGGGTTTTCCTCACGGGTGGCCTCGGACCATCGTTGGTTATTTTTTAGTAAATGATTGAGTGAGTGCAATGCAGTTGTTTCCCAATGTGACCGGTTGGACGTTAGGATCGCAGGATAACGGCTTTGTTCGTGCGGGCCAAGCGTGTTTGGTCTAAGCTGGATTGTGACTAATGCGGAGTGCTTAGTCTCAATATGGGAGAGGGAATAATGGGAAGAAAAAAAAATCCTGGCCCCGCCAGGCGACAGCGTCCCTCACTGCGGTCAGGCTTTATGAATCGTCACCGTTTAAGAGTGCGCCAATTGCAGGCTCGACGTACTCGTCTGCGCAGCTATTTATCTTTTAACGATAAGGAGGGAGCTGAACGGGATCATGCTTTGGAGGAATTTATAGGCAAGGAGGTTGAAGAGGAAGTCGGTTACTAACCGTCAATATTCATTGATCGGCATGCTACACAGCATTGCTCCTAGCAAGGTACTCTTAAAAAAACCGATTTGAGATGAAAATTAATTCATCGCCATATGAAAAAAAATCTGTTTTCATAGGCAGGTGCCGGAGTGCTGCGGCAAAGCAGGGATATAGAAGAACTGAATAGAGTAGTATTGATGGCGTTTTTGACACCGGAAGTATCCTCAGCGGTACGAGTTGTAGTCGTGGATTATGGCGATAAACATCAGGGTATAGATTTTCTTGCCTTGATGGACGAGTATGCCCGCCATCCCTTTGGTGGGGGAGAGCCACTGCCGGATAAATGCCAGACCGAGCTTTTATCAAAGCTGGCCGAGTTTCCCGGCGCCTTCTCGGTAATGGCCTACAGCAATGAAAATGATAAAGCGCTGGGCTTAGTGAATTGTTTCACTGGATTTTCTACTTTCTCCTGCCAGCCCCTGATCAATATTCACGATGTGATCGTCAGTGAACAGGCGCGTGGTCAGGGAGTTTGCGCAGCTATGCTGGACTTTGTGGCAAGAGAAGCTAAAAAGCGTGGTTGCTGCAAGCTGACAATGGAGGTACTGGAACAAAATCTGGTAGCCAAGAATGCCTATCGCAAGGTGGGTTATAAGCCTTACACCCTGGATGAGGAGCTTGGCCAAGCGGAATTCTGGCAGCGTTATCTCTGATGTTCATGGGGCGCATTTGATCCCGCCCAGCCCCCCCATCTTATTCTTACTCCACTGGCCTGATGGTGCGGAAATCTCCCTTTCTGGATAAATAATGTCAGTTGATTGAAAAATATCCTGATTGGACTGCTCTTTCTCCCCTATTTTTTGAGAAATAGAGCGATCAATGCAAATACACCAACTAGGGATACGCTTAGTAACAACCCTAACAGTGGTTGTTGTGGTTGGCGTTCATATAGCCAGCCGCCCACAGCAAATCCGATGGTGTAACCACCTGTGTGCAATAATGCCAGCCAGCCAAACATTCTGCCTCCGCGCTGGTAGGATTGACTCAAGAGCGCACTATAGCCTGGTACCAGGAAGGCAAACCCCATAACAAATATCAACAAACCAAAAATTGCCGAGAGGCTTCCCAAGATAGTATCGAGCAAAATACTGCCCGTGCACAAGGAGGTGACACCCAACATAAAACTCAATTGTGGCACCTTAAGCCTGCGCACAAGCCCCACCTGCACCAGGAATCCGCAGATTGCTATTGCCGCTAGTAGCATCGCGGTTGTAGCTGAAGCACTCAAGGCGCTTAAGCCATATAAGTCCTGCAAGGCTGGTCCCATGATCACCTGTAATTGGCCCACGGAGGTTGTGCCGAGTAGTGCCGTGGCAAATAGAGCGAGAGCGTCGGCAGACAGTGTGGTTTTTTTACCCGGCTCATATTGCTTTTGGGCAACCTTCCTGCTGGGTAGGCTAAGGGTTAAAAGTAGTGCAGCGAGGGGTAGGAGTATCAGCCAGATTAAAGGAAATAGATTGCCGGCAAGGAATGCGGGTAAGGCCAACAGGGGGCCGAGCCCCCGGCCCAAGTTGGCTGCGGCACTGAGTCCAGAAAGTATCGATAGACGCTTTTTCCGATCTCCAAGTTCAACCGCCCAGGCTTGGCAGCTAGGGTAGATAGCTGCTATGTTCAAGCCATAAACCACTCGGCTTGCGGCAAGCGCGAGAATTGCATCAGCCTCTTCCAGTCGCCCCTGGGCCATAGTGAGCAACAGCCCTACAAACAGGCACTGGGCGATCAGTGCTCCGGTCATCCCTGCGATGAGCACTGGCTTGCGGCCAATCCTGTCTCCCAGCTCTCCCCACATAGGTCCGGCAACCATTACGCATAATGTACCCAGAGCTAACAGGCCACCAATGCTCGCGAGGCTCAGGCCACAGCGTTCGATGATCATTGGAATCTGGGCGAGTAGAATGACCTGGGCAGCCCCTTGGCTGGTTACTATCCATGTGATTGTTCGCAGGGGAAGAGGGCGCCGCATTGGGTACTCCGCGGATTGAAAAAAACAGCTAAGCGGATGTTCCAGTATGTGTGGAAATCCTCAACCGAATGTTCTTTTTTAAGAAAAAGCTTGAATAGTGAAAAGTTTACCTGCATTGCTTTGCAAATATAAATCATTCGCATTTATTTGCTTGGATTTTTCCCCAAGGGAGTTGGCTTTCCAGCTGTTCGAATTTCACTAATTGCCGCCGGGTTAGAGCAGTGTTTGGGTGTGTCTTATCGCAGTGACTGTGGTTGAATTATCTAATGATGCTTATTGCTGCGATCACTGCCCTGGTTATCATTTAGTAACGTGAATAAAAATACCCATATGATCGGTTACTGCGGCAGCCATATTGGAACCATTGATGCTAACCGGCGTGCTTTGTGAAATGTAGTCTACCTTGATTACTCGAAGAGTTTTGGTGTTATAGGCTGCAACGTCATATTTTTTACTGTCAGTGCTGTTGGTGCCAGCAAAGCTACGCTGGTAGGAGTCAAACGGGTTCACTTTGTCGTCGGTATGCGCATCGCGAAACAGTGTGCCTGTGGCCACACTGAGTGCGCAGGGAGTGAAACTATCATTTGCCTGGTTGGTGTCTCCCATAACAAGATCGATGGCGCCATATCCTTGCTGGATCAATAGGTTATTAATAGTGCGGTAAAAAATAACCGACTCGTTTTCCTTCTTGGCAATATTGTTGGGTACATGCACGAAAGCGACATTGACATTACCGCTTCTGGCAGCAATCCAGCCCATGCCGGAACCGAGTATTTTATGCTGAGCGGTATTGGCTGCATGGACACTGAAACTGTTACAGGCTTTTCCTGTAGAGCTTGACCCAACTAAGCCTCCAGCGTGCTGCTGTATGGAACCCCATTCGCTATTGGCGCCATCCATCTCGCCATATACCAGTAGGTCACAAGTTTGGCCCAGGGAACGGTAGAGATGTTGATGAGTCTGGCGCGCCTTACCTTCAATCATACTGAGAAACTGGTTGTTGCTGTGCTGACCTTTGGCCATGTAGCCTTGCGGCGCCTGTGCGACCAACTGTGCTGGACCGTGAACTGGGATGTGAGGTTCTGCCCCATCGGCGGTTGGCATAATCAAGTGCCATCGGCTTTGGTTTGCAGCTTGATGATTATGTGTCATACGGGTGAAATGTTGACTGTTAGATGCACTGATTCCGCGGTTAGTACTGGCGTTTGAATTAATGGACTGATAAGCGAAAGTAGGCATAGAAATAACTCATCTCTAATCAGCAGGGTATTTTTTTGTTACCGATACTATTACTTTTTAGTCGGTTAAATACCAGTGTATTTTGTTTACATAATCAAAATTGACGCCTAAGTTTGAAGCACTGTTAGTTATTTTCCAGCTAAATTTCAAAGAGTTACACTCTATTAATTTATGAATGTGCTTTCGTTGCTGTTGGCAAGCAAGTATGTAATGGCTTGTCTTTATTGAAGTATGACGGTTTGACCAACTTGGTTACTTAATTGATTTTTGTGAACCTATAATCAACCATTTTTCCCTGATTCTTTTTGGAATAAATTTTAAAACGATTATTTAGCGGCTCCTTAATTCCGAATTAACAAAAAATTTTTGGGGATCTTGCATCTATTCTCCGGTGAAATAAACGTTATCTCTCACACAGGTCAGCTCTATTGCAGAGACTTACTTTCAGTTTGGGAATATTCCGCCCCTTTGCCAGCGTGTTTATAGCTATCGTGCTAATCATGATCGAAGATAAAAATACTCCCCTAAGCTGGCGCTAAACCCGGCGTGCTTAACCCTTCATGTGCAATACTTTTTGGGTACTGAACCACCGGTCTGGTACTTGCAGTAAGCAGGGAGGAAATCTGCAATGCGTTTGAACTCTACCCTCGCGCAGGGACGCTATCACTACAGTTGTGACGGGCGCGAAATGCCAGTGCAGGATAGCTGGCAGTTGGGGCACGACTCCGAAGGGCGACGTACCTTGGTGAGTCGGCGTCTGGTTGGTGACCAAGGCTATGGAATCGAGGTATCTGCGCTACTTTGTGCTGGGCTGGTAAGTGAGTGCCATGTGAATTGGCGTGATGAAGTAGATGAGGTGAGCGCCCACTACCGATTGAGTAGCCCGCAAGGGTGTAGGCCTCGTTTAGGTGATGAAATTGAGGCTTGCTGGAGTGGTCCCAACGGTCCCCAGCAGTCCAGGCTGGAAGGGGAATGCCGGCTGCTGTTTCCCCTGATGCGCGTGTTTATGGGGCCGCTTCTGAAGACACTGGTACAGCACGAGGCGGGACTGGAGCTGGTTTCTCCAGATATTGTTGATCCCTCCCAGCGTGGCAAATTACTGGCCCCCAGGGTTAGTCACCGAACTGCGCGAAGCATGGCTGGTGACCTGGCCAGTCAGCGTGCCCAGGATATGGGGCCGGATATTTGTGGCTTTATTTACCAGGGTGATGAAGCGGAGCGGGATGCTCACTGCTATGTGGATAGCCGCAGCTTACTGGTGGGGTATGACTGGCCATCCAGTACAGGGCGTCTCTGGCAGGTTCGATTGCGGGATCTCGAATGGTCCCCGAGTCTCACCAGTCTGCTCAACTGAAAGACACTTTTCAGCGGGATTTTATGTTAGGACGGACTTGTGGGCACACAGGCTTTATCAGTTGGGTGAATATCTATTGGAGGGCATTCCCATAGTCTGCCCTCTTTATACTCTCTCCTTGCATTTGATGACAGATTGAGCATCAACCCTCTTAAACTAAAGGCGTGATTAGGTTTAATAACTTCCTCCAAATAAATTTCGGGGAAAAAACATTGTTTTTATGCACCTGGGAGGGGAACTAATACGGCAGGATTTTTTCAGTACTCATGTGTAAGATTGAGTCACTTTTATAGAGTGCTAATTGGGGGACTGCCTTTTGTTTTTCATCAGATCCAACACTCTTAGGGGAGTTCGGCGAATTGTCGTCTTGTTTGTGCTTGCTCAGTTACCGCTCAATATCGCCGTAGCCAGTATTGGCGGGGATACCGAGGTGCGGATCAAGGATCTTAACCCGCAATATGAACAGGAGAGGTGCCTGCACGAGCAGTTACTGATCTCCTCTGCCGATACCACCTTAAGGGAAATCCGCCTGCTCTGCGCTGAAAGAGTGCGCGCTCAGCTGGGCCTGGAGGAGGATTACTTTGAGGCTGATCCGGTTGTGGAAGAATATGCTGAGGAACTTTCCACCGATGAGGTATTGCTGGGAGGGCGTGCCCAGGCTATCCGGGATGCGGCTAGTAACCCCTTTACTCTGGCGTCTCACAAGACGAACTATGTTCTGCCTTTTACCTACAATCCTTCCCCAGAGAGCGGGGGGGTGACCGATTACCAAGACCGTGACCTGGATAATATCGAGGTACAGTTTCAGCTGTCAGTGCAAGTACCGGTCTGGCGTGGCTTTCTCGGTAGTGCCTCTTTTATGAGTGTGGCCTATACCAATCGCAGCTTCTGGCAGGCCTACAATTCGGATGATTCCTCGCCTTTTCGCGAGACCAATCACGAGCCGGAGCTGATCCTGACCTGGCTCAATGATTGGAGTCTGTTCGGCTGGCACAATGTGGCCAACCAGATCGCTTTAAACCACCAGTCGAATGGCCGCAGTGAGCCCTATTCACGCAGTTGGAATCGAATTTACGCCAACTTTATTTTTGAGCGGGAAAACTTCTCTATTGGCCTCAAACCCTGGTACCGGGTTCCAGAGAGCCGCGAGGACGATGACAACCCGGATATTGAGCACTACTTGGGGCATTTTGAATTGGGTGGGCGCTACCGGGATGGCGATCATTCTATCGCGATTATGGTGCGCAACAATTTGCGTTCGGATAATCATGGTGCTGTCGAGCTGACCTGGGGCTTCCCCCTGGGTAAGCGGGTAGATGGTTATATCCGCTATTTCAACGGCTATGGGGAGAGCCTGATCGACTACGATGAGTCAGTGCAAACCTTGGGCTTTGGTTTCACCCTGGCTCAGGGATTCTAGCAGCCTCTAACGGCCAGGGATGGGATCAATGGGGTTTGAAGATAGCTACCGCCTCAGTGCGCATGCGGTGATTACCAATGAAGTGGGGGAAGTGCTGCAGTTGCTGGCAACCTATGCCAACCGCAGCTGGGGGCTGCCCGGTGGCGCCCTGGACCCAGGTGAAACAGTCCACGAGGCCTTGCGAAGGGAGTGTCGCGAAGAGTTGGGACGGGATGTGCACATCGATTATCTGAGCGGCATTTATTACCACAAGGTCTATAACTCCCACGTCTTTATCTTTCGAGCCCGCTTTACTGACAGGCGACATATCACCCTGTCAAACGAGCACTCTGAAATGGCGTATTTTCCCCTGGATCGGCTCTCCCAGGTGCAGCGGCAAAGGGTCAGGGACTGCCTGGAGTTCGACGGCAGTGTGCGCAGCGCAAAGTTCTAACTTTCCACTTTTCCTTGGCAATAGATCTGGTCGGTCACCATGCATTTGGCGAATTTCGCCAAATGCTTCGCGGTCGCGGAAATCCCGCGCCGGCTCCATTAATATTTGCTCCCTGGCTTTTTAGCCGCAAAATTCCAGATCCTCCGCTCTGGCCGGAGGAATTAAGAAAAGTTAATAAAATCAAATAGTTAAATAATCAAGGCGGCAGCCTGCAGCAAGTTGCAGGCTATGCTGGTGGATAAGAATATGGGCTTGGAATTGAAAATGCCTGAATTGGGCAACCTGAATGACAGCGCGCAGAAGCTGGAGTGTCATATCGCTCTGGTGAGTGCAGACAGCAAGTTGGCGGGGGACTGGATCACTGCCCTGAACAGCACCGCTACCCGCCATGAAAATCCTTTCGGACTGCATTTTGAAGCGATAGCTCCCGCTGATGTAGAGCGCCTGGCGCGAGATGAAGATCGCTTACAAGCGGTTATTGTGGATGGAGGCAATGACGCCAAAGGCCTGCGAGCGGCCGACCAGTTGGCCGACCGTATTCATGCGCTGCGCTCCCAACTCAATATATTCCTGGTGGCACACAGTGATATTGCCGGTGCCACCTCGCCGGCCGGTGAGGCGGGAGCCGAATCCCTCGCCAACCTGCGCCGCCGCTTCGATGAGCTGTTTGATCGTCGCGAGGGCAATTTCAACCATATGTTCCGCCTGGTGCAGGCGTTTATTGCCCGCCGCGCCTCCACCCCCTTTGCCGATACGCTAAAGGAATATGTATTCTCCGCACGTGACGCCTGGCATACACCTGGCCACTCCGGTGGCGACAGCTTGCGTAATAGTCCCTGGGTAGGGGATTTTTACCGATTTATGGGCGAGCATGTTTTCAATACAGATTTGTCTGTTTCGGTGCAGATACTGGACAGCCTGCTGGAACCGCATTCGGTAATTCAGGAAGCACAGGACCTGGCCGCTCAGGCATTTGGTTCGCGCCACACCTTTTTCCTGACCAATGGCACTTCCACTGCCAACAAGGTAGTGATTCAACAGATCCTCGGTGGCGGCGGCAAGATTATTGTCGACCAGGCCTGCCATAAGTCTGTACACCACGCGATAGTGATGAACCGCTGTGAGCCGGTTTACCTGAAATCGGTACTGCACCCCGAATTCGGCATTTATGGCCCGGTAAAGCGCTCTGATATTGAAGCGGCACTTGATGAGCATAGCGACGCGCGCTTACTGGTCATCACTTCCTGCACCTACGATGGTCTGCGCTACGATTTGAAGCCTATTATCGATTACGCCCATGAGCGCGGTGTCAAGGTGCTGGTCGATGAGGCCTGGTTTGCCCACGGCTTCTTCCACCCGGAGCTGCGTCCGACCGCGCTTGAGTGTGGTGCCGACTACGTGACCCAGAGTACCCACAAGATGCTGTCGGCTTTCTCCCAGGCCAGCATGATTCATGTGCAGGACCCGGATTTCGATGAGTTCCGCTTCCGTGAAAACCTGAACATGCACGCGTCTACCAGCCCTCAATATGCCATGATTGCCAGCCTCGATGTGGCGCGTAAGCAGATGGCGATGGAGGGCTATGGACGCCTTAAGCAGTGCCTGCAGATGGTGGAAACCCTGCGCCGCGCAGTCAATGAAACCGGTGTATTCCGAGCCCTCACCCGCGATGACCTGATTGCTGAGCCTCTAGCGGGTGACAATATCGGCCTGGATCCCACCAAGGTAACCATCGATATTTCCCGCAGCGGTTACTCGGGCAACGAGATGCAGATCAAGCTGTTCGACCAGTACGGCATTCAAGTGGAGAAGACCACCTACAATACCATCACGGTACTGGTAACCCTGGGCAGCACCGAGAGTAAATTGTTGCGCTTGATTCATGCACTTAAGCAGCTGGCAGGAACTACTCACAAGCGTATTCATGTCGGTACTCCGCGCCGCCTGCCTGAGTTTACCCGCTTCACCTGTCTGCCGGCGGACGCCTACTTTGCCGATACGGAAGAGTTGCCGTTGATGGACAATGGGGTAGACGCTACACAGAATCTTATTGGTCGCACCAGCGCCGATGAGATAGTGCCTTACCCGCCGGGCATCCCTGTACTGGTACCTGGCCAGGAGATCTCCGAGCAGATAGTGCAGTACCTGCAGCAGTTATTGCAGGGGCAGAATACTACGGAGATTCACGGCCTGATTTTCCGTTCCGATGAGCCTATGCTACGTGTGGTCAAGGAAGTCCCAGAAAAATCAGAAAACAAAGACAAAAAGTCCGGCGGCAAAAAGGCGAAATAAAACCACACTAGCTATCCGGCATGGAGGCCGGTATGTTTGATCAACCAAGAGTGGTATTACTGGCTGGTGCGTCGGGTGGCTTGGCTCGTGCGATAGGCGCCGAAATTGTTCGGCGCTATCCCCAAATTACTTTGGTAACTTTGAGCCGTGGTGCTGTGGATCGGGTACCTGGGCACGCCGGTGAGCGCCGTCACTTGACAGTCTCGCTCGCCGACGAGCACTCTACCAAGCCTGTCGAGACTTTCCTCTCTGAACTTTCCTCTCCGCCCGACTGGGTGATTAACTGTTGTGGATTGTTGCACGATGAATTCCACGGTCCGGAAAAATCTCTGGCTCAATGTGAGGACGACTGGCTGATACGGTCTATGCGTATCAATCTCCTCACCCATATGCACCTGGCACAGGCGCTGGATAGAAAGTTACACCGCAAGCAGTCGCTGCTGTGGGCATCCCTGTCCGCCAAGGTGGGTAGTATCGGCGATAATGAGTTGGGGGGCTGGTATAGCTATCGTATTAGCAAGGCGTCGCTCAATATGCTGGTAAAAAACCTGTCTATTGAATGGGGGCGCCGATTGGAAAATAGTTGTGTGGTAGCAATTCATCCGGGCACTACGGATACCGCACTTTCCAAACCCTTTCAGGGCAACCTTGCGCCGGGAAAATTATACAGCCCGACACTGAGTGCCGGGCGTATTGTGGATGTATTACAACAACTGACGCCCGCCGATAGCGGCAACCTTTTTTTTTGGGATGGCAGCCGCCTGCCCTGGTAGTGAATCAGGGGCTCATCAAGCCGGGCCAGGTGTCATCGTCTGTTGTTCGCGGATATCCGCTGTATGCCTGATCAGATGTGATGGAGTAGCGTATATAGCGCTGGTTTTTCAGGAAGAAATAAGCGCGAAAAGCGTTCCACTGGTGGGCAGCAGTAATCTCAGTGGCATAGGCGCCGAGCCCCGGCCAAGTGCTGTCATTGACAGGCTGTGGGTAACCGCTGTCAAGTTGATCTTCCTCCAAGTCATAGCGTAAATAATTTCCGTCATCGAGAAAGAAATATACTTTGCCATTAGGCCATTTCAGGGCCGCGCGAATTTTTGTAGCGTAGATAGCCATACCCGGCCAGCTATTGTTATCCACCAGTTTGGGGTAGCCGGAATCTACCCGATCTTCATCGAGGTCGTAGCGCAGGTAACGCCCATCATTTAAGAAGAAATAGCCTTTGTCGCTGCTGGCTTTAAATGCTGCGACAACCAAGTCTGCATAGTCTCCCAAACCCGACCAACTATTGTTATCTGTTGTGTGCGGATAGCCGCTAGAGGCCTTGTCCAGGATTTTGTTATAGCGTACATAATGATTGTCACCACGAAAATAGTAAGCGCGCGAACCACTCCAGTCGAGACCGGCAATAATTTCCAGGGCGGATTTACGCAGAGCAACCGGGGTATCATTATAAACGAATACATAATCCAGGACTCCATCGGCCCCTGTATAGTCAGTCCAGCTTTGTGAGCTGGCGTCGACCACATCAATGAGCTGATCGTTCTGGTGGATTTCCACGGGGCCACTATTTGCGGAATACCATTTTATGGTCCTATTATCAGCAGCCATCATTTTACGCGTTCCAGGATTACCAATCAGTGGATTGCCATCCAGCTTCCAGGTCGTTTGCAGCTCAATATCCATAAAACGTAGCACCGTTGGTGCAATAGATGTTTGTGCTGCGTGGCCATAAATTCCGTTAAAATCCTTATTGTGAATATCTTCAATGTATTCGCTGTGCTCAGCATTTAATGGCAGGTTGCTGCCAATAAAAATTGTTTTTTCACTGGCAGTTTGTGCCCCGTGCCCGCAGCCGCGAGAATCACGGCCGTGGTCTGTAGTGACCAGTACCAACCATTCTTCACCTGCTGCAATACGTGTATCTACGGCGTCTAACAGAGCGCCCAGCTGAGCATCACTTGTGAGAATGCTTTCATTATAGTGATCGCCAAAACAGGAACTATGGCCGGCACCATCGGGGTCATCCAGGTGCAGGAACAGGAAATCCACATGGCCAGAAGATATTTCCTGAACCCCGCGTGCAGTGACATCTGCATCCGAAAGACCACTTAAAACCAGGTCCGCCTGCTCCAGATCTGCGGTAAAGAAATTGGTATTAATAGGGCTCCAATGCGATATGCTGCCCACCCAGAGATTGTTGTCTGCTTCTTTAATTCGTTTAAATAAACTTGGGAATTCGGCATTGGCCAGGCCAGAGTTATTGGAGGTGACTTGGTGTTTATCCACCCAAACTCCTGTCAGAATAGTGGACCAGCCAGGACCACTTTTAGTGTCTTGTTGACTTGGGGTGCCCTTAATGCCACCGGTATAGGCTTTGTGTAGAATTAATCGGTCATAATTGGGGGTGTCTATGTCCTTGAGCTTTTCGTACTGTAGCCCATCAACGCCAATTAGAAGCACCTTCTTACTCTGCTGGGCAAAAATGGATTGGGTGCTGGAAACCAGTGCGATGAACAACAGGCAGGAGATGAGTAGTTTCATATCGAATATCCTGTATTTGTGATTAATATCTGGTCTAGACCAGAAGTGTTAGGATAGACAATGGTTGTTAAATGCCAATGAAGGGATTTTTACTGCGATACTGCAAAGAAAAGACTGCTACTTAAAATCTAACAACTAACAAGTGCCCCTTAGTAAAAAATCAGTGGCAAAGAATCCTATAGATACTAAAAAGAGGGAAGGAAAGAATATACTACGCTCGGGACCGTATGAGGCATGGATGCCGATTACGAGCTTACAGGGATGTATTCACAGCGCGTCTCGAGTGCAATATATTCTTTCCTTCTGACCCAGTAGTAAGAGCGGGAGGAGGAAACTACCGGGTGGCGACTTCCATTTCTATGGCATGAGGTAGCCAGTATTCAATATTATAATCAATCAGGTGCTCACCGGAATCAAAGCGGAGCCTTGTAATTTTCAGGCTCGGAGCGCCAGCGGGGATGCCTAATGGCCCAGCACAAAGCAATTCCAAGTTGGCACCCTGAATATTACAGCGTTCTTGAATAATATTTACTGCGTAGCTATCCTGTAATATTTCTGTAACAGATCCGGATAAATCTAAGTCAGATAACCCGGAAAAGCGCTCTGCGGGAAGATAACTTTCCTCTACCATAACTGCCCGTTGGTCCAGGTAGCGGACTCTTCGCATTTCAAAATATTTGCTGCTTTTATTGGCGTTAAAGGCTGAGTAAATATCGCGTCGCGCGGTCAGCTTGCGGAATCCCAGTACTTTGGTTGTCGGTTTAAAACCCTGCTGCCGAGCCATGGAATTGAAATTGACCTTTTGTGCAGGGTTGATCACAAACCGATTTGGTGCGACAAACCAGCCTCGGCGATTTTGCCGGTAGACCAGCCCCTCCCCCTCAAGGCGGTTTAAACCGTCTCGCAAGGTAATACGTGTGACTTGCAGCTGCTCCGCCAGCTCTCGCTCGGCGGGCAGCTTTTGATTGGCGGCCAGGCGACCATTACTGATCAACAGTTGAACATGGGTCTTAATATCATCGTAACTGGAGGACACAATAGTTCTCTTGGATTTGGTCTTTAGCCTGGATACCGAGGGGTATTGTTATAGCCTATCAGGGGCGTTGTCCAAGAGCCAGTCGACGATTGATATCGACCAACACGGGTTCAAGCTTACTGATATTGTCTATTAAATAGTGGGCGCCACAACTTTCCAGTTTTTGATAGGCACTACAGCTTTGAATTCTTTTTTCCTCCTCTGAAAGTGCTTGCCAGCTATCCAGGGATAACCCTGAAGCATTGCCGGAAAGTACCACCGCAACCGTCCACATGCCGGCATTGTGCCCCTCGTGAATGCCTGCGGCGGTGTCATCAACCTTAACGCATTGGCTGACGGAAGGGATTTCCATTTCAATCACATTCTTTAATGCGGCAGCGGGCCCAGGTCGTGCGCCTGCAGCTTCATCCGCTGCAACGACACAGTCGGGTTTCAGCCCTTGTTGTTGAGCGTTTGCCAGCATTCCCTCAATCATCTCGCGGCTGTAGCCGGTGGTGCTACCGATACGTAAATTACGCTCACGCAAGTGAATAAACAGTTTGTCAGCCCCCGGTACTATTTGACTATGCTTATCGATTTCCTGAATCTGTAATGGGGCCAGCTGCTGATACAGTTTGTCTATATTGGATTCCTGGGACGGGCGTCCGTGCACCTCTTGCCAGGAAACTTGAATGGATTCCTGCTGTAACATACGGCGAATATGTTCTTTTTTCTCTGTACCCATTGGAATACGGGTTTGTTCCTCGCTGACAGTAATTCCTGCATCAGCAAAAACCTGCATAAATGCACGCAGTGGAGCGCGGGAGCCAAAATCCACTAATGTTCCGGCCCAATCGAAGATAACAGCTTTTAATTGTAGAGGTTCCATGGATGACTTCCTTTAGTTGATGTCTGAGGGGCTAGGGTGGGTGGTTACTTGGCGATTAAGTACCTTTGCACAGGCCCTTAGCCAGTGATCTAAAGGAGCTACATCTAACCCTGGTACTTTTCCTGCATCATCCCACTCACGCAGGGTCAGGGCATCCCTGGCGAAGGGATCTTGTAGAAATTCATATTGCTCTTGATCGCTCATCTCCTCGCCCTGCTTTGTAAGAGTTTTCCGGCTGGCACTGGAGAGCCGTGCTTCATAATTACTTTTCGTACTCATTAGAAATCTCTTGGCCTGAACGTGTAAGGCGATGGGCATGGTAACCGTGCTGGGAAACCCCCAACGCCCTAGCAAGTCAGCGCCAATACGATCATGTTCGCTGTAACCTTCGGAATCTATTCCGGGCATTTTTTCCTTTATGGCATAAAGGTGGCCGATATCGTGCAAAAATGCGGCAACAACCAGATCATCAGAATTATCAGAGCGTTCTGCTAGGGCCGCGCACTGAGCGGCATGCTGTAGTTGTGTACAGTTCTCCCCGAGGTTTATGTCTCCATATTGCAAAAACAATTGACGTATTTCATTCACCGCTTCATTGATCATAGATCAAGCACTCCTCTAAAGAATTTTCTTCAAAAATACTCTTTATTACCCGCTCCATAAGTGCGGGCCCGGTTGTCATACCTTTTCCTCCAATACCCGTCACCAAATGAATATTTTCCGCTGCAGAAGTGAGGAGTACTTCTCGACTATTTTCCTGGCTGTAATAGCCGTTCCAAGTCCTGGCTATATTACAATGGGGGAGATCAAGGATACGTTTGGCTTCAGCCACCATCAGCGTGGATATTTCCTGACGGAACTCATAGTCCAAGGTCTCTGAATCTTGGGCAGAGAAGTACTCATGGGAGTCACCGATGATGATGCTGCCATCGGTAGACTGACGAAGCAGCAGGTGAATTCCAAACTTTCCTAAGTCTGGACCAATCTGGGGTGCTGGTAAGTTTTTATAGTTGGGATAACTCTTGAATGCCTCATAGCGACGTATAGTCAGGCCGGTTAGCAGATTCCCCGGAACCTTGACCCCCACAATGGGTTGGGTACGTAACATCTGCAACTTACTGAGTTGCATTTCCTCTGTTTGCAATAATTGTGGGAATATGCGGCTAAGTTGGTGGCCACAACAAATCAGCACCTGCTCCGAAATATAGATTTCTCCATTTGAGCAACGAATCTCAATACCGTTAATAACTTTCTCGACGGCTATTACTAGAGAAGCTCTTTTAAAGTGGAGATTTATCTCATCCTTAAGTAGCTTCCAAAAATACTTCATTAGCAGAGTGCTTTCGGCACTCATTTCCTGCGGATAGAAGAGACCACCGTGACAATAACTCTGCTTTAGTGGTGAAATATGCTTGCGGCATTGGGTCGATGTAAGAAGCTTGGATGAGTAGTTAGTTTCGCGATTAATTTCATGCATTTCCTCTAGAAGACCTGCCTCTTCTATAGAGGAAGCTACATAGAGAGATCCGTGCTGCCAGAGTGCATCATGCATAAATGATGTCAACTCGCCGTAAATTTCCAGTGATCGCCGTCCCAGATTTCGCCACAAGTTCAGATTCATACCTGATGGCACTACTTGTCCAAAATTGCGTACTGTCGCTCCGTGGGGATTAGTGCTGGCATCAATTAGCAATACTGTTTTTCCTGCTTTGAGTGCATGGTAAGCGGAAAAGCTACCTAATACTCCTGCACCAACAATGGCGATATCAAACTTCATAACTTTTCTATAGCCTTTTTACGCTGGAGAAGTAGCAAGCCCTGACCGTGAAGATTGTTTGCGGCGCAGGCGGTGGAAGAAAAGAAGTGAGAACAACATTAGCAGAATGCATACAAAACCGGTGACGTAGGAAAACTGCAGGGTAAACTCTAGCCAGTTTAGGTCAGGCTGCGCGAATGTTTTATACAGCATGACACCGATACTACCGATATAGCCTGAGCTATCTGCCAGATAAATAACAAATCCAGCGTTACCAAGGCTTTTGGTGCAGGCGACCAAGCGTTCAAATAGTAAACAGTTAAACGGAACATAGCCGATATAGAGTCCGATATTTATCGCGATCATCCAGGCCGCTCCTGATATGATACCTGCCTCAAAAGCGAGAGTTGATGCAATACAAGCAGCTCCCCCTGCCGCCACTAATAACTGATTCAGCTGCAATGCACGGTAGTTGTTGCGTACAAAAATAAGTAGTGCCAGGGAACCTAGTACTACCAGTGCCACAGGCAGGGTACTGGTCAGGAAAATATGGGGTGCTTCATCATGTCCTAAAGCTTGCCATAGCTCCGCAGCAAAATTATCAGTGAAATCGCGAAATGCAGTTAGGAATACATAGGTCATTATTAAGGCTAAGAGCCCCAAGTTAGTTTCGCCAACAAAATTCCAGCGCATTTCTGTTGTCATCGGTACCCGTTGTTTGCGCGCACGGATATCGGCTTGACTGGGCTGGGGTATTCTACTGAGTGAAAATGTTGATAGAAGCAGGCCAGGTAAAAATAGTATTCCAACCGCCGCAGGCATCCACAGCTCAGACACATTCCATTCCAGCATTAAGTATGCAGCTACCGCTTTTACGGCTCCTGAAGAGACGATCAAGCTGACACATAAAATTGCGCCCAGTGCTTCCGTAAGGCGACGTCCTTCCAGATAGCTGAACACCAAGCCCCAAACCATTCCCAGAGGAAAGCCATTTAAAAAAAGCATGGCCACATTATAGGGAGCAGGGATCAATGCGAATGCCACCAGGGCCAGGTGGCTGGCAAGAACCAGGAGTATCAATAACCTGCCGCGCTGTAACGGGCGCAACTCTGAGACAACCTTAATTCCAATAATTTTTGAAAACGCATAGCCGAGTACTTGAGAAATAATCAGCGCGGTCTTGTAGTCGAGAATAAACTCCCAACCGGAAATGTCAGAAAAAGAGGCTGCTGCAAAGGGTTTACGAAAAGCATACATGCAGAAGTAAGTTAAAAAGGCAGCGACTCCAGAAAAGAGCAGTAGGAACAGCTCACTACTCTTAGCTTTACGGGAAGTGGACGCCGGTCCATTAGTAATATTTTCCATACTGGTTAACAGTTGCTTCTGGTCTAGACCAGATTCTAGGGGCCAGCGATTGCAGTTTTGTGACAGAACTTATGTGAAAACCAGGAACCTATTTCCAACGTGTTGGCAAAATTTAACAAAATACATACCTGGCTAGAGAGTGAAGGGGAGAATATTCATACTTCTGTTATACAAACGTCATACCTGCAAACTAGGATTCTGGTCTAGTCCAGATTTATGGTGATGGTCGAGCAAGTTAAATTTGTTTCGATGAAAAATTGCCAATCATATTTTGATTGAGACAGGGGGTGGAGAATGATTCGTGCCAAGTTATTGCCTGCAGCTATAGCTTTGATGACGGGGCAGGTTAGTTATGTATATGCAGAGGAAACTAGTGAGCAGAGCGCCCAGGATGATACTGGTATAGAAGAAGTGGTGGTGCTCGGGCGTATGTTTGATACTGAGTTGCGCTCCCTGGAGATACAGCGGGAATCCAACCGTATTGTCAATGTGGTATCGGCAGATGGTATTGGCAAGCTGCCTGATCGTAATGCTGCGGAGGCAGTTCAAAGAGTTGCGGGCGTCTCTATTGAGCGCGACCAGGGGGAAGGACGTTTCGTGGCTGTACGCGGCCTTCCATCCCAGTGGAGCTCTTCCAGTCTCAATGGTCACCGCTTGCCATCTGCAGAAGAAGAAACTACCAGCAGGGCTACGGCCTTTGATTTCTTCCCATCGGAACTAATTGAGCGTATCGAAGTTTCCAAGGCTGTCACTGCGGACCAGGAAGGGGACTCCATTGGAGGGAATGTTAACTTTATTACCCGTACAGCTCCGGAAGAACGCACTCTGGATATATCCATGTCGGGTGGCTATGCCGATAAAGCCGATGGCGATATTAAATCCATGAGTGTTCTTTATGGGGATAGGAGTGAAGATGGTAAGTGGGGTTTTCTTGCCAATGTGACCGGGTGGAGCAGGGACTGGGCGACAGATAATTATGAGCCCCGTCGTAAAGGAGAAGGAATATATCGCCTGGAGTTACGGGACTATACAGGAACAAGGGAAACCCTGGGATTAAATCTTGCTACCGAATACCTATTAGACGATGGAGGCAAGTTGTTTGCTCGCGGCTTGTATGGGACCTTGGAGGATGAGGAGGTCCACTATAAGCACAGGCTGAGATTTGATAAGGATAGAATGGAACTCCAGCATATTCACAACACGTTGATTACTCGCATGCAGGGTTTTGAACTCGGTGGAGAGCATTTTATCGGAGAAGATAATCAACTTGATTGGAGTTTGGCCAGTTATGATAATGAGTTCCGCTACGGGAACACACCTAATAAAGATGATAGCTCATACTTCGTAATGCGCTTTGATCAAACAGATGTGGGCTACATTGGATTGGATGAAGATGGGCTGGCCTATAACCAGATCGATGGCGGCACCGATCCGGCAGAAAATATTCCTACTCATCTTACCGATGGTTTTGTAATGGACCCTGCTCAGTCCAGCCTGTCTTGGGTTGAGCTTTACAAGGTGTATGTCAACGAAAAGGACAAAGTGGTAGCTTCTTTCGACTTTACCTCTGAGCTTTCCAGCGAGTTGGAATTAAAATTCGGGATAAAATATCGAGATAAGGAACGAGTTTCCGAATTTTCAGACGAGTTTTACGCTTGGGATGAGGACAATTACGGCCCAGCACCGGTACTTGCGGATTTCTCCTTGTCTGACCAACCAGGCAGAAATGATTACTTATCTGAATTGGATATTAACTACGAGTCACAGTTCTCCCAAGTCGCTTCAATGTCCCAGTTGGAAAGCTTTTGGAATCAAAACCGGGATAAATTTATTTTGGTTCCCGAAGAATCCGCCCTGGTGGAAAATGGCGGAGCGCTTGGGCGAAATTTTGAGCTAACTGAGAGGCACCTTTCCGCATATGGAATGGGTACTCATGAACCTTCAGATAGAATCACTTTAGTAGCGGGATTGCGACTCACTCAGACACAAACTGAGGTGGATAGCCAAGTATTTGTCGACGATGAAACTGGCAATGGATATCTGATGCCGTTTAATGGTGATAAAGAGTATTTATCGGTTTTACCATCGGCGCATATAAGGTATGCAATTACTGAAGACAGCAACATTCGCTTCGCTCTAGCGAGAACCTTTGCCAGGCCAGATTTTGGTGACCTGAATCCTGGAGGTTACTATGCCGAGCACGATAATGAGTTTATTGGTGGTAATCCAGATCTTGATCCCACTTACTCTTGGAATCTGGATATGATGTATGAATATTATTTCAACGATTCCGGCATATTATCTGCGGGTATGTTCTATAAGAGTATTACCGATCCAATTTTTACAGATGTTAAAGAAGGTGAATATAATGGGGTCTCAGGAGTCGATATCTACAGCCCAGAAAATGGTGATGATGCCTGGCTGAAGGGCTTGGAGTTTAACTTAGTGCGCAGACTGGACTTCTTACCAGGATTTCTTTCAAATATTGGGGTATCGGCAAATGTCACTTTAATGGATTCGGAAATGCACATTCCGGGTCGTGAAGAGTCTGTCCCAATTTCTCGTCAGGCTAATTTATTGCATAATCTCTCTATCTATTATGACGACGGTGCTTTTTCCATCCGCCTGGCTCAAAATCACAAAGGGGAGTATGTTGAGGAGCATGGTGCCAGTAAAGAGGAAGATCAATACTACGGGGCCTATACCAGTCTCGATATGAGTGCAAATTATACGCTGAATGATAATCTGGTTATCTTTGCGGAGGCTTTGAACCTCACTAATGAGCCACTGACTTATTATATTGGTAATGAAGATAGGCCGAAACAGGTGGAGTATTACGGGGTGCGCGGCCAATTGGGCTTTCGCTATAGCTTTTTCTAATTGATCATCGCTCTCAGAATCAAAATATCTGGAAAATACTGAATATTTTGATTCTGAGAGCTTACTGAAATATTATTCACTTATATCGAAAGAGGATCTCCGCGTTTGAGTAGTGTTTCAATGTCAATATTTTTGGGAAGACTACCTGTGCTGTGTATTCCTTTACTTTCCAATCTAGATTGAATAAATGCATCACTTACTGCCTCATTGCCTAACTGAAGAAGTAGATGGGCCTGCATAGTAAGCGCCATTCGATCAACAATGGTACGCGCCCGATATTCAAACTGGTCCAAGTCCGCAAATTCTTTCTTCAGCGCATCTATAGCTTTATCGTAGTGTGCATTCAAACCTATACTGCCCGAGAGTTCATCCAGCCAGTGATTTACTACGACAGGGGTTTTTGTGATTGCTCGAAGTACATCCAGAACTTGAATATTGCCAGAGCCTTCCCAGATTGCATTGATTGGGGCATCGCGGTACAGGCGAGCAGTGATAAAGTTCTCGATAACTCCATTACCTCCCAGACACTCCATTGCTTCATAGGCATGGTGGGGGCTGCGTTTACAGATCCAATATTTTCCTACCGCTGCCCCCAGGCGCAACAGCATTTGTTCATGCTCTTGATCTTCTTGGTCCAAGGCCCTGGCCATACGCATAGTCAAGGCGATAGAGCCTTCAACCTCTAAGTGCAGGTCCGCCAGTACATTACGCATCAGGGGTTGATCAATCAGTTTTTGCCCAAAGGCCTTCCTTATTGAAGCATGATAAATAGCCTGTACTACTGCTTGGCGCTGACCTCCGCTGGAACCAACCATGCAATCGAATCGAGTGATGGCCACCATCTTGATGATTGCATTTACACCCCGGCCTTCTTCTCCCAATAACCAGCCCATAGCACCTCGCATCTCCACTTCGGAAGAGGCGTTGGAAACATTACCGGCTTTCACTTTGAGCCTCTGAATTTCCAGCCGGTTTTTACTACCGTCCGGACGCCAGCGGGGAACTAGAAAGCAGGAGAGTCCTCCGGGTGCCTGGGCTAAAATCAGAAAAGCATCACACATGGGCGCAGACATAAACCACTTGTGCCCGAGTAATTCATAGGTACCGTTACCCATCGGAATGGCAGTAGTGGTATTGCTTTGCACATCAGAGCCGCCTTGCTTTTCTGTCATTCCCATCCCAATGGTCAGGGAAGATTTTTCAAAATATGGTCGATTGCTACCGTCATAGCCTCTGTTCAAGATTTTGGAGACCCACTGCTTGGCAACTTCTGAGTTGAGTTGGATCGATGGGATTGAGGCGAAAGTCATGGTTACCGGACAACCATGTCCTGCTTCAAGCTGAGTTTGTAAGTAATATTTCGCTGCTCTTGCGACATTTGCCCCAGAGCGAGGTTCGGCCCAGGGAGCACTGTGTAGACCCTCAGAAAGAGCCAATTGCATTAGCTGGTGGTATGAGGAATGATAACGAATTAGGTCAATGCGGTTACCAATACGGTCATGGCTTTCAAATATGGGTTTGAACTCGTTGGCTGCATAGCCGCGTTCAATCATTTCCGGCCTGCCACATACTTCTCCATAGCGTTGTAAGTCATTTTCAGACCAGTGTCCACCATTGAAAAATAAGGATTCCTGTAGGGCTTGATCACCTGCATATAAATTGTGACCACAAAGAGGAGGGACTTGGTTGCTGACCATGTGAGTAGATGCATGCGCAGAAGGATGAATGTCATCGGCCATAACTTCACTCTCTATAGATTAGAGTAAACATATGGGTTTTGGATGGTTCAGTTTGTACCATCTTCCCAGTTTGAGCATAAACATTAATACTTAAAGCCGTGTGTTATAGCATATATGAAATGAAACTTGATTACTATTTGATCGAATTGGGTCTCAACACATGGGTACCAGAACAAAACTGACTTATATTAAATTGATGGTTGTCGTAATTTTTATTCAAAGCAATATCTTTTTATAAAGAAAATTCACATTAGTTATTTGATAACTATTGAATAAAGATATTCGCCTTTCTTGTTTGTCTTTGCATGTTTTAGGATATATATCATACATTCTTTCTATGTGTATTCTGGTAATTATCAGAAAATAATCCATTAAATTTGCGAATTAGTATAAGTTTCTCGGTATTTCTTAAATTATGTTTTTATTTTTGAGTCTAGAACAAATAATGCCAACACTAGATTTGGGAATCAAAAAATCATACCTTTGTATGATTAAGTGACATTCGACAGTAGCACTAGCACACTTAAGATTGAATTTTTGACATCTAGATCACTTCCTGTTGCAGTAAATGGGTTGATCGAATAGATTTAACTCAACGTAAAAGTTATCGAAGAATGAAAATAGAAAAATAGAAAAAGAAACTAAAACACATCACAATAAGGCCGCATGTTGGGGGAACCCAGATGAATTTGCATAAGGACTATGCTCGTCTTAAAGTAGTTACTCAGAATCAGGAATCCAAGGGTCCGGTTGTTGCTTTTTTGACATCCTCAATCAATCTACAGACTTCTATTTTTGCCGGTCGAATAGAGGATGAATTTGAGACTAAGTGCTCTATATTTCAGCTTTCTTCACTACCCTCCTTTGAGGAGATAAAAACCGAATATCTCCTTCTTGACTGTGCTGATCTACTCACTTCAGATCTGGATCAGTTGCTTAGGGGGATTCATGTAGTATCCAATCCTCCTAATGTTGTTTTGATTAATGTTGAAGAGGCTGAAGAGTTGGATTTTGTCCTCCATTGGGAGAAGGTTCTTGGGATGATGCCTGCTGAATGCGATCCAAAAGTAATTATGGAAAGGTTAGGGCAAATATTTACAGGAGAGTACTGGTTTCCTAGAGAAGTCTTGCATAATTTCCTACGTCAACATCGGAAGCCAAAGAAGTGGCGGGATAAGATTTCAAACTTAACACAAAGAGAGCGGCAGATATTACAGTTAATTTGTGATTGCAATACAAATGCGAATATCGCGGAAGCTCTTTGTGTTAGTGAGCATACGGTTAAGAGTCATCTATATAAAATTTACCGAAAAATAGGCTGTAAAAACCGGTTGGAGGCGAGTAGTTGGGCCAGTCAGAATTTATAAGATGATTGCTTTAAATAATTTCTTCAAGAATCTATCTATTACAGTTTTTTTGTGCTTGGTGTCTTCCAATGTTTTGTCTCAGGAAGAAGAGGGGGTTGTTAATGAAGATTCTCTTCTGACGGGACTGGTAATAGATAATACAGTGAGCGGTATCGGGCAAGGATTTGCTCGCGCGCTCTCTATCTATCTCACTTCTAATCTGACTGAATTTAATTACAATCTCACCGTTCACGAGAGGCCTTCAGCAAGATGGGGTAGTGTTGTTTGGGTGACATACGAAGGTAAACAGGTATTTCGAACCGTCATTTATCCAGGGCGTAGACGTTTTGGGGAGGCAGTCGAGCAGGCAGCATCACAAATTAACAACAATATTCGTCAACAAAGATTGCAGGAGCTGTTCTCTCAAAATGGGGACTTAGCTGGGGATGAAATTTGATGAAAAAACATATAATTTTAGTTGCTACATTTTTCCTTGTTGTGTCAGGGCGGGCTGGTTTTGCTACGGAATTGATCTATACACCAGTAAATCCATCATTTGGTGGGAATCCATTAAATGGTAACTATCTATTAAATAATGCGAGTGCACAGAATAGTAAAAGAGATCCCAAGGCTGATAAGTCTCCGTACTCTGAGTCATCTTCCCTGGACAGATTTACTGATACCTTGGAGTCAAGGTTATTGTCACAACTTTTGACCGACGTTGGTGATGGTAATAATGGCACCCTGATAACGGATGATTTTATTGTAAATATTATTGATGTAGATGGAACTTTAACGATAACTATTACGGATGCCGTTACCGGGGAAATTTCTGAAATTGTTGTTGTAGGGTTAGATCCGGCAAATTGATGTTTATATGGCCATTGGATGGCATTTTTGGGAATTTCGGGAGTGGTAGTGATGTTGTTGAGAGTATTTCTTATAGTATTTCTTGTTTCTATAAGTGGTTGTAGTTTTTTTCAGCAAACTGGAGATGCATTGTTTGGCCCAGGTCACCAGAAGGCAGCTTTGACAGACAGAATGAGTACCTATGCAGATTTAGTAAATTTGCCGGCTCCCAGAGGGAAAATCGTTGTAGCAGTTTATGGTTTTAGTGACCAAACAGGACAATATAGACCAGCTCCATCCAGCTCATTTTCTACTGCCGTTACTCAAGGTGCAGCTTCAATGTTGGTTCAGGTGCTCAATGAATCTGGCTGGTTTGTTACCCTGGAAAGAGAAGGATTACAAAATTTACTCACTGAGCGAAAAATAATTCGTGCTGCATTGAAAGAGGAGGAGGTAGCGCCTCCGTTTGAACTGCCTTCTTTGATGTCAGCAAATGTAATGCTCGAAGGAGGGATTGTCGCTTATGATACCAACATTAGAACTGGTGGCGCTGGTGCGCGGTATTTTGGTATTGGGCTTTCTCAACAGTATCGTGTTGATGAAGTAACTGTTAATTTGCGCGCCGTTGATGTTAGGACTGGTCGGGTACTTAGTAGTGTTCTTACTAGTAAGAAAGTACTGTCCCGACAGATACAGGGAGATGTTTATACTTTTGTTGAGTATAAGCGTTTACTGGAAATTGAGGCGGGCATGACTACCAATGATCCGGCTCAGTTATGTGTGCTCTCAGCTATAGAATCTGCAGTAATCCATCTAATCGCTAATGGTGTAAATGGAAATCTGTGGGCTTTGCGGGATAATAGCGAATACCCAGCATCTATTTTGGATCAGTACTCTGAGAGTACTGTGAAAATTCTCTAGCCCTCTATTGTACATTTAGTTGGTCGATTTTGCAGATTTATAGGCGCGTGTTATCGAAGGCAGAAAACATCCTCCATGAGTTTCTTATTGAATTGCTATGTTTTTCATAAGCTAATCTTGCCTGTAAGCTTGTGTAATTTACTTGGGGATTTATAGTATTTTAAGTTTATTTGGAAAGTTTCGAAGGTTTTATTTCTTAGATATTAACCCGGCGGACAAATAGTTCAGTTATGCTGCGTACCTAATTGATTCGTGTCGGAAGTAGGCTGCTACACGCGCGGGCTTCTTTTGTAACATTCTCATGTGAGAAAGCACTTTCCTTTTTAGCTTCTCCTTGGATCGGGCTGGCATGCCACTGTGAACGCCCCCTTTAAGGTCGCAATTCAAATACTCATCTGGATTCAGTTCAGGTGAATATGATGGTAAATAATAAATTTCTATCTCATCCTCGTGCTCTGCCAGCCAAGCTTTAACAAATCGTGCATGATGTACCCTAAGATTGTCCAGAATGAGGTAAACTTTACGCCCCGCTGTTTTGATCAATCGCTTAAGAAAGTCAATCAGCCTATCGGCATTCATACTTCCTTCGTAAATTTGAAAACG
>NZ_JBGMEK010000022.1:0-71095 GCF_041447265.1 Microbulbifer epialgicus | reverse complement strand
TCGGTGCCAAAAAAGCTGGTTTGTTGGTACTGATCGGTGTCCGTGAGCATCATTATCCTTGAGCATTTCGACCAGAAATTTGGATCAGAATAGCGAAAACTGGTCGAAATGGCTATGTCATATATCCACGTAGTCCTAGTGCCACAAGGTCTGGAGACTTTTTTCAGGGTCGACTAAGTAGGCCAGCGGGAAATGTGGTCATTTTCAATTCACCCGTTCCATATCGATCATAGGGTATGGTGATATCACTTCCAAGATTGGCAAGCACATAACCATACGCATCTCCAGTATGTGCATAACCTAAAGCATCTACAGCATGATTAATACTTACATCATCAATGTGAGACTTTAAGTCTCGATATAGAGTTTTAACACCTAATGCCCAACCATTACTTAAGAGCCTTTCATAACCAAGAATAAATTCATCTTGATACATTGGTTCTAGGTCTCTATCAGAAAGTTGAGCACTATCTGGTAATCTGAAGTTACTCTAGCGTCTCCTATCTCCTGAGAAATAGGAACTCCATCAGCACCCACATTTACAGGAGCAAATGTCTTCGGATCATAATCCCCGTCAAAAATAAAGTATCTTTCATACCCAAGCTCCCCACCAGATAAGCGCACATTCGTGTTTGATGCGACAGGCATAAAATAACGCCCCCAGTTGCCGAATACCCTGGATTCACCATCGCCGCCTGGATCCCAAGAAAAACTCAAACGCGGAGCCCATTGATCATCAATTTCAATAAAGATATCGCCTTCACCATTGTAATTCGAAAAAGTTTCATTGCGGATTCCGGCGCTTATGGAGAGAGTATCACTAATATCCCAAGTATCCTCAATATAAAAGGCCTTCGACTCAACTTCAAACTTTCCCTCTACATCACCGACCCGATAAGAAACTATATGCACAGGAGAACCATCTCCATTATCAACTGGCACTATCCCACCATTGGGAAGCGTGGCACCAGGTAAATATGTACTATAGCTGTAGTACACCCCACCATTTTCCCTCAAGCCTGTCCCGGAATAAGTTTCTGTGGAAGAAGAAGAGTTACTTTCCTGATCATAACCGAACCGTATCGTGTGATCGTTAATCACCCATTCAAAATCAATACGATCAGCTACCCTTTCATCTCCTCCGGCCTGAACCCTAGAACTGGCTTGACAGCCAGGCCTGCTATTAGAATTACCGGGCAAAGCCCCATCACTAAAATCCCTGACATAGGGACAATCTATATCTGTAGTACTAATAGTGGTCAGTGAGTATTCGTTTTGCCCATGAAGTACAGAGATACTGAAATTATCTGTGAGCTGACCATCATAACGTACAAGCCAGTTATCCCCACCGCGCTCATCCCAGACAGTACCGGTATACTCCTCTTTGTTTCTATTGTAATAATCAAAATTTGATTGATCATTTTCCCTTGTACGCTCATCTGAAAACTGCATGTAGGAAAGTATATGATTATCGGTAACATGCCAATTCAAATTTACACCCCAAAAATCATCGTCGATATTCCTATCGTTATACCTTCCAGGGCTCCCTTTTGTAGTAAACTTTTCAACTGTTTCCTGCTGCTCATAAAGCATATAGAAGAACAGTTTGTCAGGAATTATTGGGCCGCTAATATAGTAATCCGTAGTATACTTGGACTCCTCATTTTCAGAATTCAAATCATAAAGAGTTCCATCTGTTGACAGCGTATCCGGGCTCTCTTCACGCAATGCTGCAGGCTCATAATAGGCTACCACACCATATTCAAATTCATTCGACCCCTTTTTAGTGACTGCATTAAATACGCCCCCCAACGACCGGCCAAATTCAGCACTGTATCCACCCGTTTTTATTTGAAACTGATCATAAAACTCAAAAGGTACTGAAGACCCGCCAAGCCCATTCCTAAAATTGGTTACATTTAGCCCATCAATGTAATAAGCATTTTCTCCAACAGATGCACCGCCAAAAGATATTAAATCCTTGTCTTCCCCAAATCCGGAGTCCCCCAAAACAGTCCCCGGGGCTAACAAAGCAACTGATTCAATATTACGAGAAACAGGTAACATCTCTATATCAGCCAACCCAATATTAAGTGCGGATTCTGCCGTTCCAGTACGTATTTGTGGAGCTACCTCTCCAAAAACTACAACTTCCTCCAGGTCGCCTAGTGAAAGAGGTATATCCAAATTAGCAGAACTTCCAATTGAGACAGAGACCTCCTCAATCACAGTAGGTTGATACCCCTCCTTTTGAACCGTTACTTTATAGACTCCACTGGGAAGATTAACTCTAAAATCTCCATTTCTCCCAGTAGACATTGTCCGTTTGAAGCCATTTTTTTCATTCTCAATAATAACTGTAGCTTCAGTTATTTCGATCTCATTACTCCCAGAAACAGAACCTTCAATAGCTCCATTCACATTCCCCGCGGCCATCGCTTGGCCAGCAAAAGTCGACAAGCTAATAGATACAGCTAACAACGTCCTTTTGAAAAGAATCATATACCCATCCTTTTGATTATCATCATATTTATAATTTATAATTTATTGATTATTGATTATTGATTATTGATTATTGATTATTGATTATTGATTATTGATACCAGGCTTAAAGTGTTGACCATCCTCCACCGGTCCACTTAAAAGTAACTCTACAGAACCTATAGGCCGACAAGAGCCTACTTGCCAGAACAGGCAATTAAGTACCACTTTCAAGCATGACTCCCGATCGAAACACATGACTTTTATACCCCCATGAAAAGATATTATTTACACTACCCTCAATCACTAACGCCGGGAAAGCACGATCCAGTCAGGAGGTCATTCATACCCACTAGGCAAATATTATTCTTTCAAACTTGCAACTCAATACTCATAAAAATATATTTAACCCAAAAGGAAACATTTGCGCCAAAATATGCATTGGAGCTAAGCGCTAAACAAAGCAATTAACTTACACTGAAGAAGAGGTGTTAAGACTGAACAACGCACACGGAAATTAACACGCCGTTCACAACTGAAAATAAATAAATTATCACGTAAGAATCAACAATAAGAAGTAATGCCGGGCCAAATTTTAATTTTCACCCCCTATAAATGTCGAACACAGTTCGAAAGCTAGGATGGGGCGAGAGGTAAAAATCCTCCCCTCTCCAAAGTGAGCCTAAAGTCAAATTCCAGGAGACCAATAACACTTCAATATACAACGAACAAAAATCGTGTAAAAAGCTGTCAAAGATGTGATAAAAGGCAGGGAAGAAAAGCGTAAGGGGACGAAGAGCACGCCCCCTCCCGATAGTGTTACTTACGCAAAAACTCCAACATCCACCTGGCAACCACATTCTCGTGGATATCATTCTGCAGGGAGGCTTGGCCTTTCTCCACAACCTCTTCACCAAAGGCCTCGCGACGTAGTTCCATCAAGCTATTGGAATAGGGCTTGGTAAACTCTGGGTGCGCCTGAAAGCTCAGCATATGATCATCCACCTGCAGCATTGCCATGGGGCAAAACTCGCTGGATGCCAGAACCCGGCCACCCGGTGGCAATGCCTCGACCTGGTCCTGATGGGTTACCAACAGGCTGAAGCTGTTCATGGGCTCAGACATCCAGGAGGGGGTTTCCTGCACCTCATAGGTGTGAACCCCAAGCCCCCATCCTTTATCTGACTTACGAGTCTTGCCCCCTAAAGCCTGAGCAATTAATTGGTGGCCAAAGCAAATACCGATAGTGGGCTTTTTCAGGTCGTGCAGTTCTCTCACAAAGTCCATTAGTGGTGGTATCCACTTTTTATTGTCGTAAACCCCGGTTTTGCTGCCAGTAATCAAATATGCATCTACTTCATCGATATGATTCGGGTAGTGGCCATGCTGTACTTCGTAGGTGATGAACTCCAGCTCTGGGTCTTGACTGCGCAGTAGCCCTGCGAACATCTCCGGGTATTCGCCGAATTCGCCCACCAGCTCCTTACGCACATCATCGGTTTTTAGCACTCCAATCTTCATTATTTCACCCCTGAGTTGACTGCTGAGTGTTGGGATTATGGCATATTCGAGAATGGCTGGTCGCACCAACTGGCGCCGAAATTAACATGCTAAAGGGCCTGTTTAAGCGACCTACCTAGTTAGGCGGTTATCAATCTTCACTCATACCGCCCCACAAACTTCCGCATTTTGCCGACCCATCAGCCAATAACATTCCTCCCGAGGCATTCTTACCCAAAGGACTTTTGTGTATGATCGCTGGCTTAGCACATTTTTCAGCCAATTGTTCGGCTACCGGGTGTTCCAGAGGCGATTAGGGGCGCTCGTTATCACGATTGAGGACAAACAATGACCACAACGACCTCCCCTAGCGATCAGCAGGATAACCCAGCCGGGCGCAAGAGGGCCTTTACCCGCTTCCTGGATGCAGTGGAATGGCTCGGCAACCTTCTTCCCCATCCGATCACCCTCTTTGCACTTTTCGCTTTGGGCGTCGTCGTACTCAGTGGCATAGCCTCCTACTTTGGCCTATCTGTCGCCGATCCCCGCCCAATAGGTGCCGCAGGTCGTGATCCCGACGGTGTTATTGAAGTCTTCAACCTGATGAGTGGCGATGGTCTGAGGATGATTGTCACCAGCCTGGTTAAAAACTTTACTGGCTTTGCCCCCTTGGGAACGGTACTGGTAGCCCTCTTGGGCGTAGGCATTGCAGAGCACTCCGGCTTGCTCAGCGCCGCAGTACGCGGTTTGGTACTGCAGGCTTCCAAGCGTACCGTAACCGTAATCGTTGTTTTCGCCGGTATCATCTCCAACACCGCCTCTGAGCTCGGTTATGTGGTACTAATCCCCCTGGCGGCCATGATCTTCCACTCTCTCGGTCGTCACCCTCTTGCGGGCCTCGCTGCAGCCTTTGCAGGCGTCTCCGGTGGTTACAGCGCCAACCTCCTATTGGGCACTGTGGACCCGCTACTATCGGGGATCACTGAATCCGCTGCTCATATGATCGATCCTACCTACAGTGTGGGCCCGGAAGTCAACTGGTTCTTTATGATCGTCAGTACCTTCCTGATCACCATTGTTGGCAGTTGGGTCACCATGGCGATCGTGGAACCCAAGCTCGGCAAGTACGACCCCAATGAGGCCTCCGTCGACTTGAGCCAGGATAAACTGGGCACCCTTACCGACGCCGAGAAACGCGGACTCAAATACGCCGGTCTTGCCGTCTTGGCTGTCTCCGCCCTATTGGCACTTTCAGTTGTGCCCGAGTGGGGAGTTCTACGCAATCCTGAAACCGGACTGGTAGCAGGCTCCCCCTTCCTCAAGGGCATTGTGTCTCTGATCCTGGTCTTCTTCGCTATTCCGGGCTTTGTCTACGGCAAAGTGGTTGGCACCATGAAGAATGACCGCGATGTGATCGACGCTATGGCTAAGAGCATGAACAGTATGGGTATGTATATCGTGCTGGTGTTCTTCGCTGCGCAATTTGTGGCCTTTTTTAAAGTCACCAATCTGGGAACCATCTTTGCGGTACTGGGTGCCGATGCCCTGCAGAGCATCGGCCTAACCGGACCGCTGCTGTTCCTGTTCTTTATCATGATGTGTGGCTTTGTGAACCTGATGCTGGGTAGCGCCTCAGCTCAGTGGGCGGTAACCGCCCCCATCTTCGTACCGATGTTGATGCTGCTGGGTTATGCGCCAGAGGTAATCCAGGCTGCATATCGAATTGGAGACTCCGTCACCAACGTGATTACGCCGATGATGAGTTATTTTGGCCTGATCATTACTTTTGCCGCCCGCTATAAGAAAGATTTGGGCATGGGAACCTTGATCGCCACTATGATCCCCTACTCAATCTTCTTCTTTGTCGGCTGGACTGCCCTCTTCTATATCTGGGTATTTGTCCTGGGACTGCCTGTTGGCCCCGGCGCCGCAACCTACTACGGTGGCTAAAGCGCAACTCTCTGGAAGCCCGCAACTGCGGGCTTCTTTTTTTCTCCCTTCACGTTGCACGCAGCCCTTAAAGAGCCTCTGAATAACTCTGTAATTTCTCTACGGGGCTTGAAGGATACAGATGTTGGCGCAGTGTGTAGCGAATGGCCTTAGCCCTTAACGAGGGCTGAAAAGCAGTAGCTGTGGTCTAAAGTCCCACCCAGTGGGGCTTTCAGAGGCCCCTTGACGCTATAATCGGATCCCATACTCTCCAAGTAGGCCTCCACCTTTAAAAAAATCTCTTTTCGGCCAACCGCACTAAAAAATTATTATTCCTTAAAAATAAGTCACGATAAAACAAAAAAAGCATATATGCCTATAAAGGGAATATTGTTCTTAGCTATTCAGCAATCCGGGTATTTTTTTTCATTAGACGACAGGGTTTATATTGACGGATCAATTTACAGGCTTCAAAAAGCCTAAAAAAAACAAGTAATATATATAACTGTAATAACATTTAGCGGAGATCGATACGCGGATTATCGCCACTAGTATCCTGCCCTGATCTAACTATCATTTATTTCCCGCTCAGGATGAGCACCATGGTTGTGCCCTTCACCGATCTTACTTAGTGAGACACTGCCCATCCACCACTGACATTTCCGGACGTCAAAGCAGAGCAGGCCCGCACCGGCAAGACTGTCCTCAATAACAGATACAGTTAAAACCCTTTACCGATAGACATAAATAACGTGCCACAAGGCTCGGATTTTTATTTATCGCTGGGTTCCGCATTGAGTCGATTAAGTTCCGCCTGATCAAATTCTTCAACCTGGAATATGTTCAAAACAACACGATCCAGGTGAAATACAGGATTCTAAGAAATTGACTCAACAAATAAGAACGACGCTATTAACAGGCTTTTACGAGTTGGTGAGCCAATTTAAAGGTAACCCAGAAGCTCTACTACTAAATTCGCAAATAAGCCCCCAGCAGGTTGAAAGCCTGGATGGCTACATTCCCTTGAAGTCGGTTAATGAGCTGCTGGATAAAAGTGCAGACCACTTGAACTGTGCTGATTTTGGCCTACGTCTCGCCCACAGCCAGGGAGCTGCGGCACTAGGTTCTCTGGGAGCAGCAGTACTGCAGTCACTCACCCTGGGGGAGTTCCTGAATACTGCCATAAAGCAACTTGCTAACCCGCCCTATAATCTGCGTGTAGAGTTGCAGAAAAAAGGCAAGCAGGCACTTTTAAGATTCCACTGTGTTGATGACCTTCAGGCAGGTACTCATGGTGAGGCTCCGCTTGCATTGGAGCAATGCAGGGAGTTCCTCTTGGGGGTTTCCCTGACAGCTTTGCAAAAGCTATGTGGCATAAACTTCCAACTGGAAGCCGTCCATTTGCAATCAGAGCATCCGCTACACGATGAATATGAAAGCTTCTTCGGGGTTCCAGTGGAGTTTGGCCGCGAAAAAGATGCTTTTATTCTCAGCGGCAGCTCTTTGTTACAGCCCACCGAAAAATGTAACCCGAGTCTGCGTCCACTACTTAAGTCTTATATTGATGAACTGTTGCAGCAGGGAGAGGTCAGCTTAGTGAAGCAAGTTCAGCAGCTAATTTACTGCCTGATGCCACTAAAGCGGTGTAGCCTACAGGAGGTAGCCAATCAGCTCGGCATGCACAAGCGCACCCTGCAGCGCCGGCTACGTGATCGCAACCTGGTATTTGAGGATTTGTTGGATCGTATCCGCCGAGAACGTGCGGAATACTACCTAAGCGGCAAACAGCCTCCCATGTCACAGATTTCTAATATGCTGGGGTATCGAGAACAGAGTTCCTTTAACCGCGCCTGCTATCGTTGGTTTGGCACCACGCCCATGAGGGTAAGACGTCAGCTAATGGCAGGGGTAGCGGCCAGAGAAGCAGTGAACTCCGAATAACCCCTCTTATATTAACCTGGCCATGAAAACTGACGCAGATACAAGATTCTACTGCCATATCACAGGCTCGCACCGATCTATTGCCGACAGCCGTACAACCTTATGCCGCAATAACCCGTTAAGCTATTAGTTTGTCGGGTTAATATTTAGGCTTAGCAAGGTACTGGTACGGCTTCCTGTACTGCCAAGGCTTACCAGGGAACCACTGAAGTTCATTTACCATTCGATACCTTTACGACCAGAAACACCATTGTTGAACGCGTGCTTTTCCGCACGCATCTCACTAACCGTATCGGCAATATCTTTGAGATATTGCTTGGCGCCACGGCCAGTAATAATTACCGTTTGCTCCTTGGGGCGCTGCTGTATGCTCTCTATCACCTCAGTCTTATCCAGCCAGTGATAATTCAATGCATAGGTCAATTCATCCAGTACAACCAAATAAACCTGATCATCACGCAATGCCAACAACGCCTTCTCCCAAAGTGCCTCTGCTGCTGCTTTATCCGCATCAAAATCCTGGGTTTCCCAGGTAAAGTCTGTTCCCATCTGGTACCACCGTAAAGGATGAGAGGATCCCATTAGTAAATTTTTCTCACCGCACTCCCAGGTTCCCTTTATAAACTGTGCCACAACAGTTGGATAATCATAACCAAGCGCCCGGGTAACGGTACCCATTGCTGCAGTCGTTTTCCCCTTGCCTTCACCGGTGTAGAGAATTACTGTGCCGCGATCTTCCAATGCTTTGGAAATCACCTCATCAACTATCTTTTTGCGGTTCTGCATACGCACTTTATAACGACCACTTTTATCTTGCGATTCAGTACTCATATAAAAAACCAGTAAACATCCAAATTACAGGGAGTATAAAAACCAATAATTCTTGAACCACACAATAATTAAGACAGCCGTAAAAAAGCCAAAATAAAATTCCAGATTAGCGCGTCCTGCCACAGCACATTATGACCACCGTCAAAAATTCCCAGACGCGCATTAGGTATTTGTTGGTATAATGCCACTTGGTTTTGGAAAGGCGCGATATTATCATAGCGTCCTCCGCAAATAAGTGTTTGCTTGTTTAACCCGGGCAAGCGTTCAAAGGTATCGTGCCCCTTTCTCGCTTGAAGCTGTCGTGTACGGCATAAGGAGCCTTTAGGCTTATTCGCTGCAATTTCACTTACCTGGCGATAATACTTATATATTGGCAAATAGAGTTCGGGGTCTGTGTTTTTACAAGTAACACTTGGCAAACGGCGGTCCCCTGCCGATATCAAAAAGGCCACTTTTTCATCGGCAGTCATGCCTTCAATATCATACTCATGAAGAGGGAATGACGATCCCCCCTGCCCACCGGAACTACTTACTACCAAGACAAGTTTTTGCACTGACTGTGGATATTGAAGGGCAAACTCCTGCACAACCATACCGCCAAAAGACACACCAACAATGAGGGCATCTTGCCAACCAATATATGTCATCAAGCGTTTAAGATCATGGGCGTAGTCAGACATGGTAGGGGAATCATCGGGTGAGTTGGACTGCCCAATACCTCGAGGGTCAAAGCTCAGTATTTCAAATGCATCCGACAGCGGGGAGTCAAATATTGTTGGGTGCACCCTAAGATCACTAAGGGTGCCGGGATGAAATACCAGGCGCGGACCGCTCCCTCGAAGTTCATAGTTTAATTCCACGCCATCACAACTAAATACCGCCATACAGTTCTACCTTTGAAAACCGAGTAGCTGTATTAAGAGTAACTGCAATACTAGTAGCTCGGCCCAAAAACTTTTGGTCACTGCGATAGTTTGTCAGATCTAGGAAGGCTGTGAGATTGAAGCTCCACGAGACAAGGCGTCGAAAAGGCGATTCAACTGAGCATCCCCAAATTCGTCAGATTTATTTACGCAAAGAACCCAAAGGTACAAAATCTACAATGCCAAGGTGCTGATAAAATATACAGCTCACACTCTAGGCGCCGTCAATTAGCCTTGGCGCCAAGTGCACCAATTAAAATCATGGCTAGCAGAAAAGGCTGTAACTCTTCAGTATTAGCGCGAATTAACTGTAAGGGGAAAGGAAAGAATACACTGCGCTCGGGACCGTATGAGGCATGGATGCCGATTACGAGCTTACAGGGATGTATTCATAGCGCGTCTCGAGTGCAGTGTATTCTTTCCTTCTGACCCAGTAGTATGCAGGGACTGGTATTGAGCGCTATAGCTCAGTATTTGATAATCAGGTGAGTGAAATAATATTCTGCGACTGCACCCAGTACAACAATACCTATTCCGGGCACAAATTCAGTGAAGCAATACTTTCATACTACGGCGGCTTTTCCCGGCAGAAATAGCTGAAGAAAAAACGCCACTCAAAACAGCCGCTGCCACTTAAAAGGTAACATACGGATACCGAGCTGAAAAAAACATGTACTTCAACTCATATCAATAATGGCCAGAGCTTCTGCCAGAGTTTTTACCGAGTGCATTTCCATACCTTCAATGTCATTTTTGAGGCGGTTGGCAGCAGGTACTATCGCCTTGCGGAATCCGTGCTTGGCCGCTTCGCGCAAACGCTCTTGGCCGGAGGGCACCGGGCGAATCTCGCCGGACAAGCCCACTTCACCAAATACAACCAAGTCCCGCGGTAGAACACGGTTGCGAAAACTGGAAACTACAGCCAAAAGCAGGGGTAGATCGGCACTGGTCTCCATCACCTTGACCCCACCAACCACATTGATAAAAACATCCTGATCGCCAACCAATACTCCACCATGGCGGTGCAACACAGCCAGCAGCATATTCAGTCGGTTTTGGTCGAGCCCCACCGCCACGCGGCGCGGATTGCCCAGGCTGCTGTCGTCCACCAGCGCCTGCAGTTCCACCAGCAAAGGGCGGGTACCCTCCCAAACGGAAGTCACCACCGAGCCTGCGGCAATTTCCTCAGCGCGCTGCAGAAATATCGCGGAAGGGTTGGAAACCTCCTTCAAGCCCTGCTCGGTCATGGCAAACACCCCCAACTCATTCACCGCACCAAAACGGTTCTTGTGGGCACGCAAAGTGCGGAAGCGTGAGTCATGGGTACCCTCAAGCAAAATGGAGCAATCGATAATATGCTCCAGTACCTTGGGGCCGGCGAGACTGCCATCTTTAGTGACATGGCCCACCAGTATAAGGGCTGTACCGGTCTGCTTGGCGAAGCGAGTCAGGTAAGCAGCGCTCTCACGCACCTGGGCCACCGAGCCCGGCGCGGACTGCACATCGCTCATATGCACAACCTGGATGGAGTCCACCACCATTACGCGCGGATTCACTTCCTTGGCCGCCAGGCAGATTCGCTCAACATCAGTTTCACTGAGCAATTGCAGGGAGTCGGTAGGCAAGCCCAGGCGTTTGGCGCGCATGGCTACCTGCTGCAGGGATTCCTCCCCGGTGATATATAGCGCAGGCATAGAGGTCGCCAAATGACACAGGGTCTGCAGCAGCACCGTGGATTTACCGGCACCGGGATGACCGCCAATCAACACTACCGAACCCGGTACCAAGCCACCACCCAGAACCCGGTCCAACTCAGAAGCGGAGGTGACAATACGTGGCAATTCACTCAGGTCAATTTCCGAGAGCTTCTGCACTTTGCCGGCACCAGCAGCACCCGCATAGCCGCTCTGTGCATCAGTAAAACTGGCTGCGCGGCTGTCCTTATGTTCAGGTCCCAGACGTACCTCCAATAGGCTATTCCAGGTACCACAGGCACTGCATTGCCCTGCCCATTTGGTGTAGTCGGCACCACACTCATTACACACGTAGGCAGTTTTACGTTTCGCAGCCAAGGTTATCTCCCTAATGGTTGCCCTATCAATTTGGCCCACAGTTTACCTCTTACGGGACAGCTACGGACAGCACTTGGCGGTCAGTAATGACTCACCTGCAGCGGCTCCCTTCCGTGCCATCTGCGCCATCTATGCGATTGATCTAGATCAATTCGCCATACTTTCACCGAGATAATATCCGCCGCTGCCTATACCCACTAATGGGGAGGTATAACACTGACTAATCATCAAACAGGAAGTAAATATGTCGTCTATTTCTCTTCGCTGCGCAATATTGGCGCTCGCCATGGCCTCCACCTCCGCCCTGGCCGCAGACCACGAAGTTAAGATGCTGAACCAGGGCAAGGACGGCATGATGACTTTCGAACCCGCTTTCCTCAGCGTTGCTCCAGGCGACACAGTGACTTTTCTACCCACCGATATGGCCCACAATACCCGCTCAGTATTCTCACCAACCAACGGCGCTACCTGGAACAGCGGCATGGGTGAAAAAGTCACCATTACTCTGAACCAGGAAGGCATTTACCTCTACCAATGCGACCCCCATCTGCCGTTGGGTATGATCGGAGTAATCCAGGTGGGCGAAGCGACCAATTTTGAGACTGCCAAGAAACACGCTGAAGGTATGAATGACCGTATCGCTGTAAACAAGGAGCGACTGCAGCAATACCTTGATCTGGTTAAATAAGAGGGGCCCGGCGTGGACATCCTATTTGAGCAAGGCGATCACATGGTTGCGCGTTTCTGTGATCTGGTAAACGAGCATAACGGCAGTGACGGCGTACAGGCCAACCAGTTCGTGATTCGCCGCGGTGCCAAAGGGGCGCTTATCGATCCCGGCGGGGATCTGACTTATACCCCCCTGACCATCGAACTCAGCCGCTACCTGAATCTAAGCGACTTGGTTTATATTTTGGCCTCCCACCAAGACCCGGACATTATTGCATCACTGCCTCGCTGGATGTTGCACTCCCGATGCAAAGTGGCAGTATCCAAACTATGGTCGCGCTTTCTACCACACTTGGTATCCGGGTTTGTGGCCTCGCGCGCTGGCAGTGAAAAGTGGCAGGACCGCATAGTGCCGCTCAATGATAAAGGCGAAGTGCTGCCGTTTGCCGATAGTGAAATCTGGGCCCTACCCGCCCACTTCCTACACTCCTGTGGCAACTTCAGTTTTTACGACCCAGTCAGCCGCATCCTGTTTTCCGGTGATATCGGTGCCTCACTCGGTGGTGAGGAAGGCGAGGTGACAGATTTTGACGCACATATAGCATCCATGGAGGGCTTTCATCAGCGCTATATGGGCGGTAATTGGGCCTGCCGCCTTTGGGCCAAGATGGTACGTGAATTAAATCCATCTATGATCGTGCCCCAACACGGCGGCTACTTTGCCACAGACGAAACAAAGAGGCGTTTCCTCGACTGGTTGGAAAGGCTGGAGTGTGGCCCCGATCTATTGCGCCATCAGGATTTTCGTCTGCCACTGGGCAAATCTTGAATCCAGTGATATTGGGTGGCGGCCTCTACGCCTCCACCAACTTCTTTTGCCTGTCCATCCCAGACTATAGTTGCATGCCTATTTCCCAATTTATACACTGCCCCCTGTACTGTTTCAGGCTGACTCCATGCGCCCCAGGTTTTTCCGCTCACTGTTATTGATACTGCTGCTCGCCTTTGCCGGCCTAGCCTCGGCAGTGCCCTGTGTGGAACGCGGTGAACTGGCACCAGTATTCTTGGGCGCAGACGCCGCCAAACAGAAGCACTGCTCCTCAGATATATCCAGCGCCTGCAGCAACGAACACTCCGGCAATTGTGGTACTGAGTGCAGCTGCTGCCCAGGGCTCAGCAATAGCCTCGCAACTCTATCCGACAGCAAACCTACTTTCACCCGCCAGAGCCTCAGGGCGACGACCTACTCCCGGTTTAAATCCCCTCCCGAGCTAGATACTGAACTGCGCCCTCCCATTGTCTCCTGACTAAATCACTCCACCGCAAACAATTATTTCGCGTCTACATATCCATTGGTACGCAGTTCACCCACCGTATTTTCATGCTGGGTATAAACCCCATTTAAAGAAAAAGGAGTAATTCAATGTACCGTACTTTTCTCGCCGCTATTGCCATTTTCTCTACTGCTCTGGCCTTGAGCGCCTGCGCCGAGCCGGCAGAGCCGGCAGAGCCGCTAGCATACAACCCCAGCCTGACCACCTATAAATCTACCACCTGTGGCTGCTGCAAACTCTGGGTGGATTACGCCCAGAAAACCGGCTTTGATATAGTGGCAAAGGATGTCGATGATCTCAACGGCGTCAAAAAGCAGTATGGAGTCAAGCCACGTTACCAGTCTTGCCACACCAGTGTGTCCAAGGAAGGCTATGTTTTCGAAGGGCATCTGCCAGCCAAACTGATTCACCGTTTTCTGGAAAATCCACCGGAAGGTGCCCTAGGCTTGGCCGTTCCCGGTATGCCACTGGGCAGCCCCGGCATGGAAGTGGGCAATCGCTTTACCCCCTACCAAGTGATGCAATTAAACAAGGATGGCAGCAGCGTGGTTTACGCGGAAATCACCTCAGCTGAAGAACAGTTCTGAGGACTATCAATGACAAGTCCCGTGGTTTGGCGCGGTTTCGCGCCGTACCTTCGAGAGTAGCTGCGCGCACAGTGACTCCAAACAATGGACTAGATGATCCCGGCTTGGGCCTGCGCGAACACCTGCAACACGACAATCGCCGAGTACTGACCTAAGCAGACTCACACCAGTAGTCGACAGGCCCCAGCCCCAGAGAGAACTACAGTTACATCTCACTGGTAACCCAACCCGCATATCTGGTCTATTAACGGGGTTAAATAGTAGCGGGCAGTGGTACGGGTTTTTTGAAGCTGAACTGGGACTGCGCCTCCTCTCCAAAATCCACCCCAAAATCCACCCCAAATTTCTCCCCTATATAGGTGTCCATTACGAGCAAGAAGTGGGCAATACCGCGGACTTTGCCCGCGAGGAAGGTGAAGACGTATACAGTACCCTATGGATTATCGGGTTTCGCGCTTGGTATTAAACCGTTGCGTTTTTTATTAGAAAGGCACTCCAGGAAAATTTTTCTCAAAACCGTTATAAGGAAATCACTCGTACCGGGATTATTAACCCGGCGGGAATCTAAGGTGAATTACTTTATCGAGAAACTGTCTTTTTATGTGTTAAATGCCTTGCAAGTACTACTGGGTCGGAAGAAAAGAATACATTGCACTCGAGACGCGCAGTGAATACATCCCTGTAAGCTCGTAATCGGCATCCATGCCTCATACGATCCCGAGCGCAGTGTATTCTTTCCTTCCCCCTTTTTAGTAACTAAAATGTCTCCCGCTCTGTCATCACTACACCTGCCGGGTTAATAGCTATATCGCAATCACAACCCGGCAGCCAACTCACCCTGACCTTCTTCAATAATCTCTCGCCACCATGCCTGAGTAGGGACAGGTGCACGCACATTCACCGGGGCACCGATAACTGGCGTGAGCAGTGTCACCCCCTGAACTTCTGCAGCAACCTGTGCCCGCTCCAGAGGCTCAAACCAGTCGTGCAGGGCAAGATCAAAAGTACTGTTATGGATGGGTATCATAGCGCGGCCGCGCAGATCCAGGTGAGCCTGCACACTCTCCTCCGGCTTCATATGCACCTCGCTCCACAGGTCGTTGTAAGCTCCAGTTTCGATCAAGGTCAAATCGAAAGGACCGAAGCGCTCACCAATTTTCTGGAAGCCAGCAAAATAACCGCTGTCGCCACTAAAGAAAATCCGCGCATCGTGTCCGACAATTACCCAACTCGCCCAAAGGGTCTTGTCCCGGTCAGTAAGACCACGCCCAGAGAAATGTTGGGCTGGGGTGGCCGTAAATTGCAAGCTACCAATAGAGATTGACTGCCACCAGGCAAGCTCATTCACTTTGTCCGTGGCAACCCCCCAATCCCGTAGGTATCTACCAACACCGGTCGGCACAATAAAGTGTTCCACTTTCTCATCCAAGATGCGTACGCTGGCTTTATCCAGGTGATCGTAATGGTCGTGACTGATAATTACCGCCTTCAATGGAGGCAACTCTTCCAAGGACAGAGGCACCGGATGGAAACGTCTTGGCCCCATCCACTGGACTGGCGAAGCGCGCTCACTGAATACCGGATCAGTAAGCACATACTCGCCATCAAGTTGAATCAAAATCGAAGAGTGCCCAAGGCGATATACCGTGGGCTGACTCTCGTTGCTGGCGAGTAATTCCCTTGTGATCGGCCGTAAGGGAAGTGGCGCTTCCGGCACCGGTGCAGCCCTTTCAGCGCGCATATAGGCATTAAGTATATCGACAATCTTACCCATCCCAGTCTCATAGTTGATTTCCGTATTTTGGAACTTCTCCGACTGCATAACACAGCTACTAAACAGACCAGCGGACATACTTATCACTCCTACTAATAACCACCAGTGCTTCTTCATGGGCGCCACCAAGTAAACTATACAGTGCAGTTTATTACCGGGCGAGAAAAAAGTAAACTAATTAGTGTAAAATCAACCATTAAATGAGATTTCCCGCCAGACAGGCGTCTTGGCCAAGCAGAGATACTGAGAGTCACATGAGCGAAAAGAAGCCAACCAGAAGTGAGCTTAAACGTCAGGCCATTATTGAAGCCGCCAAGCAGGCCTTCCAGGAACTCGGTGTCCAGGGTACCAGCATGGACGAACTAGCGGCCCGCGCTCAAGTTTCCAAGCGCACCGTGTACAACCACTTTGCCAGTAAGGAAGCACTGGTCATGTACCTGATTGGCGAGCTGTGGCAGCAGGCTATCCAGTCTCCCGACTGCAACTACAACCCCGACAGCGACCTCCACTCACAACTCCGCCTATTGCTGGAGCAGGAAATTAAAATTATCTGTAACCCACAGTATATTGAACTAAACCGCATGGCCTTCGACCACTTCTTTCATCAGCCGGAAGCCCTGCGTAAAGAAGTGGAAAAATTTAAAGCCAATGAAACTGGCGTTCAGTGCTGGATAAAATCTGCCGTGGCCGACGGCCGCCTGAATCAGTTGGATCTAGAGATCGCCAGCGGACAGATTCATAATCTGATCAAGGGAAGCTGCTTCTGGCCACAATTGCTACAACTCTCCGACCCACCCACCCCGGCCGAACAAGAGGCCCTAGCCGAGCGGACTGCCGCTATGTTTTTGAGCCGGTACCAAGTTTGAGTGGTTTAACCGAAGTCCAGATAGTCCTGGGGAGGCTCTTGCAAAGGACTCAGGTCATTCGCGACGAACTGCGCCTAACTTCTGTAACTTTCAAGTCTCGCAGAGATATTACGGAATTATTAAAGACTCCCTAGATTCTCTTAACATCCACCAGTCGGTCAGCAACCAGTGAAAAGTAATGAAAAACCGAAAAATGACATCACGTTTTTCGAGGCGGCTAAAAATTTTCCAGCCTCTTCAAGCTACGAGATTGACGATCCACTTCGCTCCTCTTTCTATATATCTCTTAGTTAACTTTTCAGGGGTTTAGAGGGTTGATCTTTGGAGGGACGGCTGAAATCAGCCTTAAATAAAGTACAGTATGTGGGGTATCATTGTTTTCATATACCTTTTCATATTAACAGTGGCACCTGCTCCACTATAGTTTCTTAATGTTATTAGAGAGTTACGACCTTTCGGAGTGTCATCTACTACTGGATCAGAAGGAAAGAATACACTGCACTCGTGACGCGCTGTGAATACTTCCCTGTAAGCTAGTAATCGGCATCCATACCTCATACGGTCCCGAGCACAGTGTATTCTTTCCTTCCCCCTTTTTAGTATCTACCCTGAAAACAAAGAAAACGTTACCGCCGTTCGGCCATCGGCTGCAGTTATTGGAATCTTCGTTTTCCATCCACTCTATATTTTCTAATATTTTGTCGACCACTTTTTAATGCAGCGGTCCCAACCAGATGGGCTTTAAGAAAAAAGGCTCCCTAAGGGAGCCTTCAAAATTCAATATGAAAGTCTATCCCAGGCCAGCTGCCAATCTGAACCCGTGCCCGGTTCGAACTGTGTAGCGCTTTGGCTCCACTGCACGCAGTAACCTGAATAAGGGAAAGGCTTACATTGGTAAATATTACCGTCACTACCTTTTACCTTGGTACCCGCACTGTAAGATTTCAGACCATCCGGGAAAACATGATCGTAGTCACCTGCTGGTGGCGGTGATGTTTGATCTTCCATCAGGTGGAAATCCTGTGTATTTTGGCCAATCAGGTTTCCATCAAGATCTTTAATTATGACTACCAACATATGATGCCCAGGCTCAGATTTTGAAAGCGTCAGCGTCCTCTCTAAACTTTGGCCATCACTCATATTGACCGCATAGTTGGCCAGCGTTTCTCGTGCATGATTCAGCACTTTCAACTCTGCCCTAATGTCACCTTTCGCGGTAAGTGCAAGTTGCAGCGAAAGTGGTTCACTGGTTATGGAGTACATATTTTCAAGCCCTGACACACTTAAATCGTAGTCTGGCGCCGGGCTATTAATTTCATAATTAATTTCGACACGTTCAAGGCCACTTCCATCCTGTAAATATATTGGGTTAGAACCATAGACTGGGTTAAATCCATTTTCGCCATCAAACTGACCTGCACGAATACGGGTCTGCTCCTGGTTGATTTTGGTCGCAAGTTCGTACGCCCAATTATTAGCCATTCCCTGCTCGTCAGTAGAAATTTCCAATGTAGTGGAATACGTTGGCTCTTCACTACTGCTACTATAAACGCGAGTGGAAACTTTATCGCCAACTTTCAAATTTTGTGTAGGATTGATGGTTCCGCCTTGGCTCCAGTCCGATACAGGTATGCCATCACCACCAAACTCTACGTCGATAACGTTGTAAAAAGCGGCGGCTGTATCTGCTACATCCCACACGGCAAGAATGACCTGGTAACCCTCTCGCTCAGGTACCACACATTCATGATGCATATCAATTGGTGGCTTTTGATTATTTCCATCAATTACACAGAAGGGATTAAGATCAAAAGATTCGCGAGTTAGTGGGCGATTGGGGTTCCAATTTGGCTTGGTTATGTAGTATTTCCAATCACGGGCCAAATGATTAGCTGTAAAATGCCACTTAAAGGTTTGTTTGCCTGCTGTGATCGGGTTTTTAATCCAGCGGTCGGCGGTTTGTTCATTTAACGGTGACCATGCATTGCTACCAGCACTGGCAATCTGACCATCGGCAGGGCCACTTTGTGGAAACCCTTCCGGGCCTTCAACACTCTGCGGTTCCCATTGAACAGCGCCACAACTCACATTTTTTTGACCCGTTGTGGATAATGGATACTTACACAAAGTACCTCGAGCAGATGCTACACCTCCACCATACTCCTCAACATAACCATGACTTAATACATTTGAACTGGTACCAGCCAAAAATACGGCTATTAAAGCACTGTTTACCGCTGAGAATTTGATTGCTGAAGCAGCTTTTTTCTGTCGTAAAATCATATTGCTAACCATTATTTATTCACGGCTGACACCCTTCCCCGTTCAAGTCACTTCCATATTTCGTCAAACAAAGAAAAAATACTTTGGTGAGAAAAAATAACTCACATGACGTCAATGACACAGTTAGGACCACTTCATATTTTTTCGGTTCCAGATAATTTTCTCGCTGGCCCACTGGATTGTTCGGGTGTCATAAAAAGATAAATATGGAATTTCAAATTGGCGAGAGATTGATGCTCATTACAGGATTTATTAGAATCTTAGCCATCCCTCACTCAGCAAAATAACCATATATTGTCAGATTGGCATATGATGACGAATTATTGAGAACCCCATCATAAAGTAGTTTGTCAGGGCCCAAATAGCGCCTATTTACGCTATATTGAAGCTCTTCATACACTCGCAATGAAGACTCAATTTCGTGCTAAAAAATGATGTTTCTGGATCGAGCGGCTAACTGAAAATATGCATGCTCGAGGAGGGAAGTCGAACTGGGTAGATGCTATCAGGAAAACCAATAACTATAAAAAGTTACAATTCAGTAGCCGCATAGAGACTGATCTTTTTGAGCAAATCCAGAGCTTAAAAAGCCCTGGATTTATGAATAGATTCAAGCTGATCTATTCAAATGGGATCATTGCAAGCTCGCCAAATGCCCGCGAATATCGATCATCATCAGTAAGTTTGCAATAAACCAAAGATCCTTGACAATAAATATTCCACTAGATGCCAATACCCCAGGTTTAGCCCAGCTTCCCGGATAGCTAAATAGAAAGGTCTGTGTTGTGATAAACACTGCAGCACACAGCAACACTCCAGGCCAAAATAAAACTCTTATATGAACTCCAGCCGCTAATACTATCAAGGCTATAAGGTCATAAATTCCAATAATATTAGAGGCTTGCTGTACACTAAAAACAGTGTATAACCATGACATCAGGGGGGAGCTACTGACCAGGCCTTCAATACCCTGAGCTTCAATAGACGTGAACTTCATCCCCCCAATCCAGAGCAGGACTAAGCCAACGGGTAAATAGTTTAGCCATATATACTTGCGGGACGGTGAAGATTTACCGTTCAACCAGGTAAGCCCAATCGCAATAAGGGCAAAGTATTTGATAATGCCCTGCCCTGAACCGATTGCTGGAAAGCCCCCCAATGTCGAGATCCAATGAGTGCTATCGAAAAGACTCAGCAAAGGTACTACAGCGATAGCAATAATAAGAATTGCAAGGGGGGTAATAAACCTTTCCACGAAAAGTGAAAGTATCGCCAGAAGGGCAGCGGCAGTAAATATTAATCCAGTAATTAGCCCTGCATAGGAAAGTGCAACCTCACCGCTAATGCCATAAAATCCGGAGACAGTGCTCAAGCCTCCTGTCTGGCCCGCGTACATAGCTATAGCTAGCAACACAAATGAGATAGCCAATAAGATAGATGGTAGTTTCCGCAAACAAATATTCATTGCCCAATAACCTGCATGTAATTGACGTTTGTCGTTGCTACCCAAGAAATTATTACATTTACCTAATTGACCAGGTCATTATCCAGTTATTTCTATGCAGCCAAATACCTGGTCACTCCAAAATCAAAATTCCGCGATACATCTGCATTTGACAGGAAAACGGGTATTCCCCCGGTTTAGCTGCCGGTATAGTTACCTTGGTATCCTGATGTAGGGCCAGCTCTGCACTGATTTCGAGGTCTGGAAATAGCACCCATTCAGAACAAGGGCTGGGGTCCTCCCTGAGAAAATGCAGCGTTGTGGCACGGCCTGCAGGCAAACGAATGTAGTCTGGCTCATAGACTCCATCCTTTACCAAAATCTGTAATTTATCCTCTGCGGAAACCGCTTTGCTGGCGCCGCGCGCAGGGCCCAGCCAGAACCACCAGACTATGGCAATCATTAAAAGTACACCGATTAAATTTACCAATATCACTCCCATCAGCGCAGCTCCGAAGGCTTGAACAAGCGAAGACGATTAGCATTACTCACCACGGTAAGGGAAGAGAGAGCCATGGCACCACCTGCCACAATTGGGCTCAATAGCAAACCGGTAATTGGATATAAAATCCCTGCGGCAATTGGGATACCGCAGGTGTTATAGATAAAGGCACCAAACAGGTTCTGCTTGATATTACGCAGGGTTGCGCGTGACAGCTCCACTGCATTGGCAACGCCATTGAGGGAGGATCGCATAAGAGTGATGTCGGCGCTTTCAATCGCAACATCTGTACCGGCTCCTATAGCGAACCCCACATCAGCCCGGGCCAGGGCGGGCGCATCGTTAATGCCATCACCCACCATTCCCACACGCTCACCACCATTTTGTAGCTCCGTGACAATACGTTCCTTATCTTCCGGTAAAAGTTCCGCGTGTACTTTGTCGATTTCCAGCCGCTTGGCCACTGCCTCAGCGCTAGCTCTGTTATCACCGGTGAGCATTTCGATGCGTAACCCCAATTTACGCAGGCGTTCAATCGCTGCTCCCGCATCATCGCGGATAGGATCGGCAACGGCAATAATGCCCTTTAACTCTCCATCTATAGCACCATACATCACGGTGTGTCCGGCTTCTGCCAGTTTATCGGCACGTGCCTGCCAGGAACCCAGTGGAATGCGCCCCCGTTGCATTAATTTGGAATTACCAAGCAGAACTTTCCTGCCGCTAATTGTTCCAGTCACACCATGGGCGGTGATGGCTTCAAAGTCACTCGGCGCTTGCAATTTCAGCTTTTTTTCATGGGCTGCACTCACTATGGCCTCAGCCAATGGGTGCTCCGATCCCTGCTCCAGGCTCGCGAGTAATTGCAGCAATTCCTCACTATCGCCATCACAGTCGATATTTGTAAGGCGGGGCGAACCTTCTGTGAGGGTGCCAGTTTTATCCACAACCAGTACATCCAGATTGCAGGACTGCTGCAGGGCTTTTCCATTGCGCACTAGTACACCGTACTCGGCCCCCTTGCCCACACCCACCATCACCGACATGGGCGTGGCCAGGCCCAAGGCGCAGGGGCAGGCAATAATCAGTACCGAGGTAAGCACCACCAACATGTGGGCTGCACGGGGGGCAGGGCCCACATTGAACCAAGCCAGCGCCGCCAATATGGCGATAATCATCACCACCGGCACAAAGATCGCAGAGATTTTATCGGCCAGGCGCGCGATAGGCACGCGAGAACCCTGAGCATTTTTGACCATCTCAATAATTTGCGCGAGGCGTGTATCGGCACCAACCTTTTCCGCACGAAACAGCAGACTGCCATTTTTATTTAAAGTACCCGCAGCTAGATTGTTCCCCTCACCTTTTTTCACCGGGACCGGTTCGCCGGTGAGCATGGATTCATCCACGAGGCTGCTGCCTTCCAGTACCTGCCCATCCACCGGAATTTTTTCACCGGGGCGCACGCGCAATTGATCTCCTACCTGCACTTGCTCAATAGGCAGATCCACTTCTTTGCCATCCTGTAGAACTCGCGCCGAGGTATCCTGTAGCTCCAGCAGCTTTTCCACCGCGGCACTGGTGCGCCCTCGGGCACGCACTTCCAGTGCTTGCCCGAGGCTGATCAAGCCGATAATCATTGCGCTGGCCTCGAAGTACACATGGCGCGCCGATTCAGGTAACAAATGAGGAACCAGGACAACCGATATTGAGTAGAGCCAGGCCGTGCCTGTGCCAAGTGCCACCAGGGTGTCCATGGTCGCGCTGTGATGGCGCAGGGCCTTCCAGGCACCGCTAAAAAAGTGACCACCACAGAAAACCAGTACAGCCAAGGTAATCAGCCCCATCACGCCCCAGATTATCTGGTCAACGAAAGCATTCACTGACATCCTGTTGGTGATCAGCCCCCAGATCATTAGCGGTACACCAACACCCAGGGCAAAAGCGGATCGCCAAAGTAACTGCTCATAGTGACGCCTATCTTGTGCCCGCTGCTCCGCACGCTGTTCACGCTCGCTACTCTGTGCCACCTCAGCGCCATAACCCGCCCTACGCACAGCCTCTATACAGGCCTGGGCTCCGGCCCCACCATGCACTGCCAGGGTTTTATCCGCGAGATTTACACGGGCGTCATTTACCCCCGGCACTTGCCGCACAGCGCTCTCGATTTTGTTCACACAGCCAGCACAGTTAACACCACTCAGGCGGAATACTGTTCGCACTGATGGTTCCTCTTTCGTCATGATGCTCTCCCGCGATACCGTTTCTGGCGACAAAGTTACAACCTTACCGTGGGGGCAAGGCAATAGATTGTGCCAGCAATCCTTGCTCTGACATTGCCGGTTCGCCAATTTTCAGCTTAGCGGCTGGACTGGCGTGCCGAATCCCCGCGTAAAGGCCGGGCAAGCCTTTCACCGGAATGTTATTATCGCGCCATGAAACACCCCCTGCTCCCTGAAAGACCCCTGAGCATCTCGCCGACTCTGGCCGCAACCGTTGGTCTGGAGGAAGCGGTATTACTCACAGCGCTCGGCGACTTGACGCCCTTTCTGCCCTTGGAGTCCTACGGTGGGCGAGACTGGCACACCGCCGAAGGTGAACAGCTATACCTGTTGCTGCCCTTCTGGCAGGCGGCAGATATCCAGCGAGTAGCCACCAGCCTGCGCAACCAGGGCGCTCTATTGCTGGGTGCAGCTCCCTTCGGCAGCAGCGAACTCCTGAAATTCGCTCTGCCAGGCGAGTACAAACACCCTATAGCTAGACCACCTGCCCAGCCTCAGATGCCGCCTAACCGCAGCGCTAACACCATCGCACCAGGATGGCAGCCAGATAGCGAGACCATGGCGCGTATCAGCCAGCTGGGCATCCCCGAGCACTTTGTGCGGGAACAATTGCCGGAGTTTGTAACTTACTGGCGCGAGCGCGCGGAGCCGCGACACTCCTTTGGCTCCCTTTTCCTGCGTCAGGTAAAAAGCAAATGGGAAGCTTTTCGCGCCACCGCCCAGCGTAAGCAAGCCCTGCCTGAAAGCTGGCAACCAAATGACGACACTCTGCGCAAGCTGGCCGATGAAGGTGTGCCCAGTACATTTGTCGGCCGTGGGTTGCAGCGCTTCCTGGACTACCACCACTCCAGCGGCAAGCAATCCATTTCCTGGGACCTGGAATTCAATGACTGGATTATGGAAGACTGGGAGAAGCAGGAAACTCCCTTTATCGAGAAGCGCAAGCCCACCGCCATGACCCGAGACTGGCAGCCCAGCGAACACACCTGGGAGCAGCTACAGCGACTGGCAATCAATCCGCGCTTTGCCGCAGAGCTACTGCCGGAATTTATCTATAAATGGACCGAACGCGGTGGTCACAGCGCGCGCTGGGGAGAGCTGTTTATTGAATATGCCCGTGAAGAGTGGGCCTACTATTGCCAGGGCATCGAAAAAAACCCGGTGGCGAAGCCAATTCCACGCAACTGGCAACCCGGCGGAGACTGCCTAAGTCATCTGGTTAACCAGTGCGAAATTGAGCGGGACTTTGCTCTATCACTGGTAGCGGAATTTATCATCTACTGGCGCGGCCAGAACGCCGCGCGTAAAAGCTGGGACGCCGTGTTTGTGCGTCACGCTCGCCACCAATGGGCGGAGCGCAACAAATTGGCAATAGGAAACTCTTATGGCAATCCGCAAGACTCCAACAACAGCGCAAACCAGCGTACCCGCGACCGATCCATCGGCGACATACTCACAGACACAAACTGGTAGTGAGCAAAGCCAGAAACAGCTAAACGAGAAGAAGCGCGCGATCAACGAAGTATTTGCGCTATTCAAACTGAATTACCACAATCAGTTCAGTGCCGCCTTTCCCGATACTGAAACTCTGCACCACGCCAAGAGACTGTGGCTGGAAGCCCTGCTCTCTTTTGCCGCACAGGATATAATGCAGGGCGCCAAGCGGGCTATCCTGCAGAGCGAATATCTACCCACAGTACACAAGATGTTGCAGCTCTGCGCCGCCGGGGAGAACGGCCTTCCGGAAGCCCGTGCCGCCTACCGCGAAGCCTGCAATGCACCCAGCCCCAAGACCAATCACAAGTGGAGCCATCCAGCGGTGTACCATGCCGGGCGGGAATCCAATTGGTTCTTCCTCGCCAACAACCCGGAATCCATCGCCTACCCGGTCTTTGCAGAACATTATCGCAAGCTCTGCACACGTGTGCTGGAAGGAGAAAAGCTCGCAGCCCCGGAGCAATTGAAGCTGGAAGAAAAACTCGGCACGCCACTCTCTAAGGAAGAGAACGCACAGAAGATGGCGGAATTACGTGCAGAATTGGGGATCTGAGGCCGTACTCAAAATTACTATTTAAGAGCACCTCTATAAAATCGGAAACATTGCACAAATTCTTGAATCAGATTTTTTCCCTGCTCATTTGCGCCGATAATATTAAGGGCACTAATTTATTCCCACATATTGTAGTCACTGGCAGAGAATAATATGGTTTCGGTTTCATTCACTTCAAAATATGAAATATTGTTATTAATAAAAGTATTCCGGTAATCGCTACTGATGCCTGGTATAAAAACTTCCAGCACCCAGTCAATACTTTTGAGGACAAGATCGCTATATATCGTAACAATTAATTTATCACTCTTCTCACACCGACGCTCATGCAAACCAAACTGCACGGTTGAAGGATTCTCCCCCACTGGATGCCCCAACTGGAATCAAACCGTAAGTTCTACTCCTCATCCACGGTATAGTTATCTTCAATAACCAGCTCATTCAATTGATCATTGGATGGGGCAATAAAAGTTTTCACATCTCCAACATCCATAGCCATACGCGGATTTTTATCCGTTTCCAAATAACCAAGACGCAAGGATTCCAGAACAAAATCCGTATCGCATCTGTGAGGTTCTGACTCTTCTGCATGGGCGTATCCCACTACATACAAATACCCGATCGATCAACATCGTGTACTCAACTAAAGATCACGGACAGCATTTCCTGTACTACCAGTCGATCTTCTACTAAGTGCCGTTCACCACTGAGATCAAAGACAGCTGTTATGCTCGTGGGAAGCATCGAGCTGTTCTTTTCCTACAGCTCACAGCAATTGTTTTCGACACTGAATTTATAATGACTGCCATCGTAATCGTGTGAACTGAGGCTTTCAATTTCAATAGCTCTGCCAGTAGAGTCTGAATACATATCCAGAGTCAGAGTTTTAAAAACCTCTAAAGTGAAAGTGGCGAGCAGGTCGGTGGGAACAAGATTCAGGGCCATGGCACGGCTATCGGGTTCTGGAACTGACAGGCTTACACCATTAATCGTCGCGGCATCCCAGTTAGAATCAATTCCGCGCACACAAAAAAGCGCCCTGTGCTAATCGCGGGCAATGAATACATCGGGCATTCTCTGTAAAACTTCAATGACATTGACATCTGGAAGCTCATCAATGGCATCAGAAGTGTTCACTAGAATCAGTTTATTAGCATCCCGTTACCGATCAAGGTCTCTGTACGCGTTGCTGGCCTGGGCAGTAACCGTGACTGTCTACATCGCTTGGAATTCTTGATGCTGTGCGCTTGTGTTTGCACTCATAATACTACTGGGTCAGAAGGAAAGAATACACTGCACTCGAGACGCGCTGTGAATACATCCCTGTAAGCTCGTAATCGGCATTCATGCCTCATACGGCCCTGAGCGCAGTGTATTCTTTTTTTTCCTCTTTTTAGTAACTGCAGTCAGTACCGTAATGGATTTGCCGAGCACTCCAATCCCGATGGTCTTATATTCTGTAAAGTCCAAACTCCCATTTTGTCTGTGGTGTAATGAATGCGGCGCAGACTAATTAGTGAACGTAACTCTAGCGCAATGTTTTTCTTAAACTGTCGTCAATTTTTAAAAATAGATTGTGAATATCAACGTCAATAGATATTAGTGTACTGAACTGGAAACAAATTGGTGCCAAAAATTATCCCAAAATTCATCGGGCGAAAAAGTATCTTGGCTTTGCAAGCGCCCTAATTGGAACAGAACATGAGCGATCAACTAATCAACCCAGCACGACGAAGCCTACTGAAAACCCTGGGTACTGTTACAGCCGCTGGCGCGGCCGGTAAAATTTTACCCGGCTGTACTTCGGAAGAGAATATGGTAAAGGGTAATCTCACTTTTACAGAGATCCCCCACTGCCTGGATTTTCAGCACCATCTGCCCGAACATTACAGCGCCGACATCCTCCTACGCTGGGGCGACCCTATTCAGGAGACAAATAACCCCTTTCACCCGGAGAAGCTGGATGCTGCAGACCAGCGCCAGCGCTTCGGGTATAACAATGACTTTATCGCCTTTATGCCCCTGGCGGCAGATATTCAGCCTGATCGTGGGGATCTCCATATACGGAGTGGTAACAGTTCTCGTGGTTTATTGTGTGTTAATCACGAATATACCCAGCCTCATCTGATGTTTTCTGGCTACAACGACAAATACAGTGCCACCCGTGGGGTCAGTGCCCAACATGTAGCGATAGAGCAAGCTGCCTGTGGCCACTCCGTGGTTGAAGTTGAAAGGGGCCCAGATGGATGGCGCACCTTACTGGGGAGCCCCTACAATCGCCGAATAACTATGAGCACCGCAATGGATATCACTGGTCCGGCAGCGGGAAATGAACGCCTGCAAACCACAGCCGATCCCAGCGGTACCCAAGTCCTGGGCACTGTAGGAAATTGTGCCGGTGGCAAAACCCCTTGGGGCACGGTATTGATCGCTGAAGAGGGATTTGGCAGTGCTTTCCAGGGAGATCCACAGCATTTGGATGATCCACGGGAAGCGCGCAATCATCGCACCTTTGGAATTAGGGCAACAAACCGCAATCTTGGTAACTATGATCGACGTTTCGATATCCAGGTGGAACCTAACGAACCCAATCGCTTTGGTTGGATGCTGGAATACGACCCCTATGATCCAAAATCCAGGCCCCGCAAACTCACTGCTCTTGGCCGATTTGAGCATGAAGGGTTCACTTTAGTATGTAAGCCCGGAAAAGCAGTGGTCGCCTATGGTGGCGATGACGACGAACATCAGTTTGTCTATCGCTTTGTCTCCAAAGGAATTTACAAACCGGAAGATCACCGGGTCAACAGGGAGCTTTTGATCGAGGGCACCCTCTATGCCGCCAGGTTTGACGAAGACGGCACAGGGCATTGGCTACCATTGGTTCACGGCCAGGAGCCCCTTACCGAAGAAAATGGCTTTCATAACCAAGCGGATGTACTAATCGACGCACGCCGCGCCGCCGCCTTACTCGGCGCTACCCCCATGGATCGCCCGGAAGACGTGGAGACCAACCCACACAATGACTGCACCTATGTCATGCTGACCAAAAATAAAAAACGCCAAAAAAGTGAGATAGACGCCGCCAATCCCCGCGCTAAAAATATCATGGGGCATGTGTTGGAAATTGTGCCGCCGGGAACCTATGGAAATCGCGACCACACCAGTGATAACTTTCAGTGGCAGCAATTCCTACTGGGCGGAAACCCAAATGCGGAACACCCAGAAGAGAGAGGCGCCTATGGTCAGCAATCAAGCGACAACATCTCCATCTACGGTTGGTTCGCCAACCCCGATAATGTCACTTTCGACCACAGAGGCAATATGTGGATTGCCACTGATGGTTGCGAGAGATTTGGTTTCCATGATGGACTCTGGGCGATGGCGACGGAAGGGCCGTTGCGCGCGGCGCCAAAACATTTCTTTGGTTGCCCACGAGGTGCGGAAGCATGCGGCCCAGAATTTACTCCCGATGGCACAACCCTGTTTGTATCGGTACAGCATCCCGCAGAATCACGAAACTCGACATACGATAACCCTCTGCACCGCTGGCCAGACAATGACCCTCAATTACCTCCTCGCCCATCCGTATTAGCTATTTACAGGAACGATGGTGGAGCGGTTGGTAGCTAAATTCAATTCTTGATACAGATAACGGCTGTCTTGCTAAAATTCATTTGAAGCTAATTTTTAACCGGCTTACCGTCTGATGTCTTACAGGCTATCTGCGGTGATACAGTCGAGGTTAGCCATGCTATCCATGTACACCGCTGCTTTACGTCTTAGCATTACCTTAATGATCGCCGTTGTCACCGGCTTCCTTGTATCTACCACGCACATCAAGGCACAAACTCCAGACTCCACCATTAATCTCCGCGGCAGTGGTGCCCGTTTTCCTCACCCTGTATATGTTGATTGGTTTCGCCAGTTTACCCATCAGGATAATGATATCTTTGTACACTATGGCTTGAGTGCGAGTACGGATGGCATCAGGGATTTTCTTGGAAATACCGTTGATTTTGCAGCTTCCGATATCGCTATTGAGACAGAAAAACTCGAGGGACTAAAAGGTGGTGCAGTGGTATTACCTGTCACCGCTATTCAATTGGTTCTGATATTCAATTTACCAGGTATTGAAACGTTGAAGCTATCCAGGGAGGCCTATGCAGCCATTTTTATGGGAAAAATCCAAACCTGGAACCATCCCAGTATTACCGCCAGCAATCCAGAGAAAAAACTGCCTAGCACCCGAATAACCGTAGTGACCCATACTGAAAACTCTGGCGCCTCTTATCTTTTGTCCGGACATTTAAGCAGCATTAATGATGATTTTCGTGAGAGCATCGGAATGAGCCAAGCTCCTAATTGGCCCAGGCAACCCGGTTTCGTGCGTGCCGCTGGAAGCCAGGGTGTAGCAGCAAAGGTGAGAAAAATTCCGGGGGCCATTGGTTACATAGACCACTGCTTTGCCGAAGTTACAAACCTGCCAGAAGCATTATTGGAAAACCACGCTGGTAACTTTGTCAAAGCCGATGTACAGAGTGGAGCAGCGGCACTGGCTGAAGTTGAATTTCCTGACGAAAATCTACCAGGCAGTAATGCACCCAACCTGATCGCCTGGATTTGGGACCCCAAGGCGGGTAATGCCTACCCTATTACCAGCTTTTCCTGGCTACTTCTGTACGCAGAGCAGGAGAACAAAAAGGCCCAGGCGCTTCGTGAAATGTTGTCATTTATCCTGCACAGTAACTCCCAGGCCAGGGCAGGACAGCTGGGACTGGTACCCCTGCCTGAAAATATTCGCCAAAAAGTGCTCGGTGCCGTGGATTTCGTTCAGTAAATGAGGCCCAGATTGGCACTATTAATGGCCTTGAAACCGCCCCTCATGTTGTAGGCAGCATCTTATGTCCGCGGGTCACCCTGCTAAAATTGGATTTGAAGCCAAATTTTACCCGGCTCGCTATCAGCGATCTGTTCGAGATGCTGGCGGCCCTTTAGTTGAGGTTTTCCATGCTGTCGAGGTGTGCCGCTGTTTTATGGTGCCTTGCCGCGGCTTTACCTGCTGCCGGTTTGAGTCTGTTTATAGCCGTTTATTCTCAGGCCCAAGTACCAGAAAACCCCATAACCCTGCGTGGCAGTGGTGCCAGTTTTCCCTACCCTATCTACGTGGAATGGTTTCGTCAGTTCACTCACCGGGAAAACAATATCTTTATTTTTTACGAGATGAGCAACAGTGGCGATGGCATCCGGGATTTTCTTGGGCATACGGTAGATTTTGCCGCTTCTGATGCTGCAATTGATATTGATGAATTAGAACGTCTGCAACAAGGCGCCGTGGTGCTTCCTGTCACTGCCGGAGAAGTGGTGCTGATATATAACTTACCGGAAATAGATAAGTTAAAGCTCTCCAGGGAAGCCTATACGGGTATTTTCATGGGAAAAATCCGCTACTGGGATGATCCCATTATTGCCGCAGCCAATCCCGACCTAAAGCTACCCCGCACGGAAATCAGTGTGGTAACACGCTCTGAGAGCTCAGGGACTTCTTATATTTTTACCGGTCACTTGAGCAGTATCGACGAAGCTTTCCGCAATACGATTGGGCTAGACAGGACTCCTAACTGGCCAAAGCTACCCAGCTTCAAGCGAGCCCCAGGTAACCAAGGTGTGGCGGCCAAAGTAAGAAAGCTGCGTGGCTCCATCGGCTACGTGGAACATGGTTTTGCGGAAATCGTCAATTTACCAGTTGCTATTTTGCAAAATCATGCGGGTAACTACATTGAAGCCAATGCAGCGAGTGGCAAAGCGGCTTTGGCTGAAGTGGCGTTTCCCAATACCAAACTCCCAATAAGTGGTGCTCCCAACCTGATCGCTTGGGTTTGGGACCCCAAGGGGGAAGATGCATACCCAATTACCAGCTTATCCTGGCTACTCCTTTATTCAGATCAGGAAGATGACAAAGCCCAGGCGCTGCGACAGATGCTGGTGTTTATGCTGAGTAGGAAATCCCAGGCTGAGGCGGGCAACCTGGGGTTGGTGCCCCTGCCTGAGAGTATGCGTCTCAAGGTGCTTAATGCGGTCACATTTATACGATAATTCAGGCGCCAACGCCCTCCGCAGAGTATTCAATGACACGGTTACGCCCGGATCTTTTCGCCATGTAGAGTGCACTATCAGCACGCTGTAGCAACTCCAGAATATCACTTTCCCCCTGCAGGCAAGCCACGCCAATACTCGCAGTAAACTGCACAGGTCCCTGAGAGGAGTTGATAATGATCTTGGCGATGTCCCCATGCACCCGTTTCGCAATAGTGATTGCGCCAAGCTCATCGGCACTAACCAGAAGCGCAAACTCCTCCCCTCCGATACGGCCAAAGACATCCATATCCCGCACATGTTGGGCAATAACCCTCGCTGTAGCGCGGAGTGCCTGATCGCCAATACTGTGCCCGTAAATATCATTGATGGATTTGAAGTGATCAATATCCAACATCAACACACCCAGTGGGATATGCTTGCGCAGAGCTAGCTTTATTAGCGGCCTGGATTCCTCGAAAAAACTACGTCGGTTGTATATGCCAGTGAGGGGGTCTGTACGCGCCTCATGTTCAGCCCGAGCTTTGGCGGCTTCCAATTCACGTGTGCGCAACTGTACCAGGTGCTCTAAATCTACTTTAGAGACTTCGAGCTGTTGTAGATACTTTTTTTCCGCCCGATCCTTTTGTAGACGCAAGCGCTTAACCATCAGCCCTACCGCCACCATAATCGCAAGCATTTCTACATATGACGCAAGCGGTGGCCAATAATAATTCAGCGGGCTATGCACCACGTAACCCAAATCGCGCATGGCCTGCAATAAAAGTCCTAACACCAAGGTGGTCCAACCTAGAGCAAATACTGCAGCAGCATTATCACCCTGCCGCCAGCGAACCAGCGCAATCGGCACAATCAGAGGGTAACTCAGTAGCGCAATGATCATGGAAACCTGTGAGAGCGCCTTCAATTCCAGCAGTGCGCATAGGAGTAGGAAGCCTCCATTGACCATCATCAGCTGCAGTAAATAGTCGAGTTTTGGGGTATAACAGCGAGTATCGAGAAAAGTGCGCGCGAATATAAGTCCAGTCAGGATAGCTACTGCGCTACTAAGAGAAGCGTAACTCCAGTGAAAGTGATCGGTCATCAAATATTGGTGAGTATAACCAAGTACAGTGCCCCACACGAAAATCTTGCTGGCACAGTAGAGGGAATAAAAATAGAGGATTTTCTCCTTAACAGTGATAGCGCCAACAAAGGCAAAGATTGCCATCAGAAAGTAACCGCCAAAGAGAAAAGCGAGTACACTGATTTCTCCCTTGCTATTTCGCTGCAGGGTCTCTGGTTTCCAAATTCGCATACTGGGGAAAACCACTCCCAATTCACCTGAGTCAAATTTCACCATTAACTCCTGGGTAGAAAGTGCCGGCACGATTATTTCAAAAACAAATCGATTATGCTCAATCTGCCGGCTTTTAAATGGGGAGTAGATAGAAAGATTGCCTACTTGTCGATAGGGCTTACTACTGGCAAATTCCCGAGCAAAGGCTTGCAAGCCGACTAACTGGTGGTCTACATACTCAATATGTAACTTAACCGACTGACTTTCATTATTACGCAAAGTAAAGTGTGACCAAAATGCCCCGGGGCGTAGTCCTGTAGACCCCGCGCTCTCCAGCGGGTGAAAACCTCCGTTTGTGTACACTTGTTGCGCATCGGCAAGGACACTGTCCCCACTTTTGTCATGCCAGATCTCATAAAGTCCGGTGAGTTTTCCCCCCGCCTCATTACCTGAAACTTCAAGGGGTGCGTGGGCCCAGGCCGGGGCTTTCAACGAAATCGAAGTGCTAATAATACAGAGAAAAATTGAGGCAATAACTGTACTATAGTTCCATTTAATCTTTCTAGAAAACCAAGGGCGAGTACATCGCTTACTTATTATTCTTTTCTTCATACTCGAGGCGCGTGGCAGAAAAGTTCTCACTTTTATAAAGTCTTCATCACGTCCAGTAAATAACAAGCTCTGACGCCGAGCTATGTCGGCCTTCTTTTCACTAGAAATAGGAAACTTGTACCCAGATCCATCAGCCTGCCCAGCCATGAATACAAACTCCCTTCCAAACCAGTAGTTATCGAGCCTGTGAACACGCCTACTGGTGTAGGCAGCTGAGACTCCTGATCACTTTGGGGTTTCGCCACTAGCTTGGGGTTATCAAACCCACCTAGAAGATATTGCCTGTCTGCGGCCATTCAACGGTAATACCTGACATTCCTGGACGACCTTAGTTTCTGAGCTCAACACCAATAGCTAAACCACGCAAGGATATTGCGATGGAATATCAAGGCTACACAACCTTCAATACCGTAAAAGATGACGGGGTTCTGACCATTACCTTTGACTACCCGCCAGTGAATATTCAGGGTTTGTTGATGATGGGGGATCTAAACATGTTGGCGCAAAAGTTCGAGCGAGATCGTGAAATCAAGGTGGTGGTATTCCAGTCTGCCAAGCCCGATATTTTTATCGCCCATGCAGATACCAGCTCACTCAAAGATATGTCATCAGAAGCAGCCTTCCACGAGGAGGCCCAACTATTGTACTTGCAAACGACTTTGGAGCGTATCAGCGCTCTCGCCCACGCAACCATCGCCAAAGTCGAGGGTTTCGCTCGCGATGGTGGCCACGAATTTTCCCTGGCTTGCCACAGTAGAAGATCAGTTACTAAAAAGAGGGAAGGAAAGAATACACTGCGCTCGGGACCGAATGAGGCATGGATGCCGATTACGAGCTTACAAGGATGTATTCACAGCGCGTCTCGAGTACAGTGTATTCTTTTCTTTCGACCCAGTAGTACCTAGTAGTCTCCAAACACCTTAAGGACACTACTGTTTTCAACAAAACTGGCTGATTATAAATGTCAAAAAAATTTTAATTACTGGATCAACGGATGGCATTGGGTTGAAACTGTAAAAATGCTCTCCCCAATGGAGCACAGCCTGATACTACATAGACATAGACATAGGCATAGGCATAGACATAGACATAGACACAACGAGAAAAGGCTACAAGAAACTAAAACTAAGTTGATTATGCGCAGAAGGAAAATGGAGAAAACTCCATGGCTTTGACTACCTCGCTACGGTCATCACCGAGGTGAAATTCAAAGATGGATAGGAGGTACCAACAACTGACCGGAGCGCTGCTTGATCAGACTTATTGAATACCAGAATTGACAATAACTCCGCTATTTTCGTACCCGGCAAAACCAACGTATTCAAGGCCTTGGTGGTAATCAGGTTTTCCTTATCGATGACATAGTTCAGGAAAAACGGATTCTTAATAGACCCAATTGCACCGATGATCCCAGATAAAAAAGCGGCAACCAACCCCAATGGAAAGAAGCAGTGAAGCCGTATGGGGAAAGAGTATTTCTTTTTGCCCAGCCGATATTGGAAATATGCTGGACATAAGAAAGATGCTAACAAAGAATTGAATCCATACTGGATGCATTTGAGGGTAGACATAAGCTCCGAGCCCAGTCCCCAGAATACTGCCACACATAACCCAGCGAATCACATCCCATTTGACGTAAGATCAAAAAAGTCCTAAAGGGGGCGGCGATCAAACTACCGACGGTGACAGTGCGAACCTATCAGGAATCCAACCAAGGGGATGAGCAACATGGCCCCGACACCGGCAGCCAGGGTGCAGATATACCAGGAAAGAGCGCCAAATACCAAGAGAATCGCGACAATCGCCAGTTCTTGCTCTCATACACTCAAAGTGCCCTCCGACATACATCAATTCATTCCGGTTCGAAGCTGGCTGGTCCAGCTCAGAAATATTGCAGATGAGTTTGTAGGCCAAATACGTACCCAGTTACCCTAGGATACAGTTATCGAGGGCCAGCTAAGAAACAGAGAACATTAAATGGAGAAGAACTGCTGGATTCCCACCAGCACACTCGTGGTAGCTACTGAAGCAAGGATAAGCCCCATCACCCGACTGACAATGCTAGCACCAGCATCGCCGATAAAGCGGTAAATCCAATTGGCCGTCAGTAGTAAAGCGATCACAACAGCCAGTACCGCCAGCATGGCCGAAGCAGTGGTAAATTGATGAAGCAGGTCAAAGCGATGATTGTCGGTGAGTACTACTGCAGCAAGCATGGCCCCAGGGGAAGCAATAGATGGCACTGCCAAGGGGAATATAGCGGTCTCATGCCCATCTCGCACAATTTCTATCTCCCGCTCGGGCTTGCTCTCACCAAAGATCATGGTAAGGGCGAACAAGAACAGCACTACACCTCCAGCAACCTGGAATGCAGATAGGGGCACTCCAATAGCCTCCAGTAGATACTGTCCTGCCATCAGAAAGAACAGCAGTATGCCGGCGGCTACCAGTACCGCGATCCAGGCAATCTTACGCTTTTGCCACTCTGCATGGCGGGAAGTCACTGCAATGAAAACCGGAAGAGTTCCCACCGGATCGATTACAGCAAAGAAAAAGACAAAACTACTGATCCAATCGTTCAACTGGTACTCCGGCGTGCCGTGCTACTATCCGCTTATTTCCTGCTGTGGGGAGACCGGCAAGCACCGCAACAGCTGTGAGACACGGCTCGGTTTGGATTTGCAAGCCGTCACAACATACTTTTACTGCCGAAAACTAAACCTGTAACTCAGTAACAAAGTCTAGTGCATGACCAATCACTCACCGACCGCTCGCCGCATCGCGAAGACCATCCTGAATGGTTTTGATGCGTATTTTGCAGACTATCAGAACATTACTCTGGGCGCCAAGGCGCGCTTTGAAACCGCCTCCTGGCAGGCAGTGCATCACGCCAATAAAGAGCGGATCGACCTATATAAAACCAAGGTTAATCAGGTTCTCAAACTGGTGCATTCCGTTACCAGCAAGGACACCAGTCAATTGGAACTCTGGCGGGATGCCCGTGCCACCTACGCCCAATTAATTGCCAGCCACAGCAATTATGAAATTGCTGAGACATTCTTTAACTCGGTTTTTTGTAGCCAGTTTCAGCACGCCAATATTCACGACAGCAATATTTTTGTAAAGCCCTCCCGCCCACCGGACGATAAACCACTGCGGGACTACAGCATTTACATCAGCTATAGCGGGCGCGATGGGCTTGAGTATATGATCGAGGATATCCTCAAGGATTTCAGTTTTTCAGCGCCCTGGGAAAACATCCAGCGCGATATACACAATATCTGCACGGCGCTGCGTGGAGCTCCCCTGACAGAATTGGAAAATGAAAAGCACCTGCGAGTGGATATGCTGGAGTCAGTGTTCTATCGCAACAAGGCCGCCTATCTGGTGGGGCGTATGATTTTTCATGGCGAGGTAGTCCCTATTATTCTGCCTTGCCTGAACAATGGCCGCGGTAGTATCTTTGTGGATACCTTGCTACACAGCAATGATTCCGCCAGTATTATTTTCAGTTTTACCCGCTCCTACTTCATGGTGGACGCCCCCATACCTTCCCGATTTGTACGCTTCCTTTCCACCATAATGCCATTAAAGGAAAAGTCGGAACTCTACAACTCCATCGGCTTCCATAAACACGGTAAGACGGAATTCTATCGCCATATCCTCGCTCATATGAAAGTGAGCAACGATAAGTTCGTTATCGCTCCGGGGATTAAAGGGATGGTGATGAGTGTATTCACACTGCCCTCCTATCCAGTGGTATTCAAAGTGATCAAGGATCGTTTTGATCGCCCAAAAACCGTTACGGAAAAAATCGTACGGGAAAAATACAAGTTTGTTTCCCGCTCCGACCGTGTGGGGCGTATGGCGGATACCCAGGAATACACTAATTTTATCTTTTACCGCAATCGATTTAGCGATGAGCTACTTCAGGAATTACAAGAGCTTGCCCCCTCCAAACTGCTGATTGATGATAAATGGGTAATCATCAAACACCTCTACGTTGAACGGCGTATGGAGCCACTTAACCTCTACTTACAGAATGCCAATGAAGCGGAGACCCGTGAGGCCATGGAAGAGTACGGTAACGCCATTAAACAACTGGCGGCTGCAAATATCTTCCCGGGGGATATGCTGTTGAAAAATTTCGGGGTAACCCGTCACGGTCGAGTGGTTTTCTACGACTACGATGAACTCTGCCCACTGACCGAGTGCAAATTCCGCAAGATTCCCGAAGCGCAGACCGCAGAGCAGGAGCTTGCCGACAAGCCCTGGTACACAGTGGATGAGGCAGATGTTTTCCCTGAAGAGTTTCGCCTCTTCTTCTCTGGCAATCCCACCGCCCGTGCAGCCTTTGAAAAACAGCACAGTGATTTGTACGACTACCACTATTGGAAACGGTTGCAAGACCGCATCCGCGCGGGACATGTGGAAAGTGCCTTCCCTTATCGACGTAGGTGGCGTTTCCGCCGTCGAGGATCAGTCGTCACACAGAAAAAATAAGCAAGCAATCTATAGCTATATTGGTAGAAGGTCTTCACTATTCAAACAGGTGATAAGTGCGCTTATTTGCACGGGTTGTAACTCTCGTGGTCCTGGCTCTATTATTAGCCAGTGGCTGCGGTTATCTTCCCAGTGAGATGACGATCGCTGGCAAAAAAAAGGCGCCCCCTCCCCATGCTCGTATTACCGGTAAACCCCAAGTTGTAAGTTGTGCCACTCCCGCCAGGGGCTTTAGACCTATTGCCTTTAACGAGCTCTATATCTTTACCGGCGATGCACCCCAACCTTTCCATGAGAAAACCGACCTACCAGCACAATTTGACGTGGAAGCCTATGTGTGGGGCAGTGAGCAATGCGCCCCACGTGCCTTTTGCAAAAAAGGCAACTACTACTTGTTAATTGGTCGTGGACCGGGAAATGACTTCGATACCTGGGTAGTCACACCTCAGTACCCGCGCATGATTATTCAATCCCCATGCTACGAGTGGCTTCGGGTAGGACAGCGCTATCGATTCTCTTTTAGCCGGGGAAAACTAGTAGGATTTAGCCGAAAATAAATCCCAGTTACTGCTGCGGAAGCTCTTTCAGGTAGCGATAAATGGCATCCTGAGCACGACAATCTCTCCCTCCCCGGTTTGCCAATCGGGTATTCGTCTGTTTCACATCCAGCACCCGCGCTTTCTGGTTATCATTCCACTGCAGGTCCATAATTTTCCTGATGAGCTTGCGATGCTCCAAATCAACAACAGGCAATGTTACCTCAACCCGCTCGTCCAGGCAGCGTTTCTTCAGATTTGCAGAGGAAATCCATATTACTTCCTCACCACCATTGTGGAAAATATACACTCTCGAATGTTCCAGAAACTTATCCACCAAACTTATAGTCTGAATATTGTCAGATAAACCCGGTGTTTCACAAACCAAAGAACATTCACCCCGTATTATTAGCTTAATTTTAACTCCAGCCGCACTAGCTCTATAAAGTTGTGCAATAACTTCACTATCTACCAGACCATTACATTTAAAAAACAAGCTTGCCTCTCGTCCAGCACGAGCCGCTTCAATTTCTCGCTCAATAGAAGCTTCAAGCACACGACGAAACGAGAAGGGAGAAGCAATAATATGCTTGTAACTTTTACGTACATTGGGAAAGCGCATAAATTCAAATAAATTATATATGTCTCGCCCTATATTCTGATCTCCTATCAAGTAGCTAAAATCACAATAAATACGCGCTGTCATCTCATTGAAATTTCCCGTTCCGAGTTCCGTATAAAATTTGTTTTTTCCCTGCTCCCGCCGAACAACGGAAATTAACTTCGCGTGTACTTCCATCTCCGGAACCCCATATACCACTTGCACCCCGGCTTCACTCAGCTTATGAGCCCAATGAATATTGGCCTTCTCACTAAACCTGGCCCTCAACTCAACTATCGCAATTACTTTTTTATTATTTCTTACGGCATTGATAAGTGCGGTAATAACCCTGGAATTCTTCGCAATCCGATACAAAGTTATACGTATCTCCTTTACTTGTGGATCAATCGCGGCAGAAGCAAGAAAGTTCGTGGTAGCTCTAAAATCGTGGTATGGGTAGTAGAACAGCCTACCACCTTTTTGCAACTGACTAAAAATACTTTCATTGACTGGCACTGCAGGTAGTGGCGTCATTTTTTTATATTGGTACTTTTTTGAATTTCTAGCAAAGCTCATGAAATCCTTGGAATTATGGTAGCGCCCGCCGGGTGTATAAGTATCATAACGCCCCATTTTTAACTTTCTTTTTAGCAGCTCCAATAGAGGTTTTGGCATTTCCGAATCATAGACTAGCCTTACCGGATCTGCACGCTTTCTTTGCTTCAATGATCGTTCAACTCGGTTAAGAACGCTCTGAGAAACCTGCTCATTTAATTTAATTTCCGCATCCCTGCCTATTTTAAACATATAAGCCTGCGCCGAAGTTATAGGCAATAAATTTCTAAATATATCTATCAGAAAGGCACGGATAATATTATCCAGAACTATATAGACCTTTTCCTTCTTATCTTTTCTCGCAGGGATCTCTATGAAGCGGGGAAGAATAGAAGTGGGAACGTCCATAACCGCATATCGTCTCGGCTCGCCATTTAGCTTCAAATCAATGACAAAGTATATTTTCTTATCGCTAAGTAATGGCATTGGATTTCTGCCATCGATAAAGAAGGGCTCCAACTCAGGCAAAACCCTACTATGGAAATAATCATTTATAAAAGCATACTGCTGCTGATTCAGACTTGTTTCCGGAACAATATGAATATTATGCCGATCAAGGGTCTTTAACACCTGTAAATAAGCAGTGGTATAACGTCTTTGGAGGTGAGTAATCCGTCGATTAATCTGCCCAAGCAGCTTTGAAAAGTGTTTTTTTTGATCAGTACCGGTAGCAAAAGCAGTAAGTCTGCGCACTTCTCCTACATGAACACGAAAGAACTCATCCAGATTATTGGAAAAAATGCCAAGAAAGTGTACCCGGTCAATGATCGGCACATTCTCATCTTCTGCCTCTTGCAAAACCCGCTCATTGAAAGACAGCCAACTCAGCTCTTTTGGGTAAAGGGGTAAATCCTTCCGCATTGAAATACACCTATTTGAAAATCTAAATACTTAGCCGGACGTAGTATTTTCCTGTAAATGCACAATTGATACCAACCTAGCCAATGCCTCTTGGTTGTAAAGCCTGAGCTCAATTAACAGAGCTCTGCTTCAGGTAGCGATAAATTGCATCCTGGGCACGACACCCCCTCAGGCTATTGTTTGCAATCCGTCTATTACTCTGCTTCGCATCCATAATTCGCGCTTTCTGATTATCACTCCATTGGAATTCCAAAATTTTTCTTATAGTCCTACGATGCTCACTATTAGTTAGCGGGAAAGTTACCTCAATCCGGTAATCAAGGTTGCGCGTCATCAGATCCGCCGACGACAGCCACATCAGCTCCTCACCAGCATTATGAAAGATATAAACTCGTGCATGTTCCAGATATTTATCCACCAGGCTGATAACCTGAATGTTGTCGGACAGCCCTGGAGTTTCACACACTAACGAGCACATACTGCGCACAATAATTCTGACTTTCACACCCGCAGCACTGGCACAATACAGGCGACTTATCATTTGGCCATCTACTAGGTTGTTACATTTAAAAAATAGCGCAGCGTCATGCCCCTGTTTTGCAGCCTCAATCTCACGATCTATTGCACCCAATAGTGCGGCACGGTTGGTCAGTGGCGAGACCGCAATATGCTGAAATACAGGACGCCTACGTGTAAACTGGATAAATTCAAAAACATTGTAAACGTCCAGTCCCAACTCCTGATTGTTGGTGAGCAGGCTGAAATCACAATATATTTTCGCAGTATTCTCGTTAAAGTTGCCGGTACCAAGGTGACTGTAAAACCGGTCCTTTCCCTCTTCCCGACGAATAATGGATATTAATTTACAGTGGACCTTTAATCTAGGCACACCGTAAATTACCTGCACTCCAGCATCAGAAAGCTCCTTCGACCAATGGATATTGGCTAACTCATCGAAGCGTGCACGAAGTTCTACCACGGCGACAACTTTTTTGTTGTTGCGCACTGCATTGATCAAGGCTGCCACCACACGGGAATTTTTGGCCACCCGATAGAGGTTGATGCGAATTTCACGCACCTGGGAATCAATCGCTGCAGAGGCGAGTAAATTAGTAATTACGCGGAAGTCGTGATAAGGGTAGTAAAATAGGCGATCAGCACTGCGAATTTGAGCAAAGGCACCACCATTACTGGGTAGTGTGGAAAGCGGTACTAGGGGTTTATAGGTATAGCGTGCCGAATCTGCCGGAAATTTCATAAGGTCTTTGGAGTTATGGTAGCGGCCACCAGGTGTGTAGGTATCGTAGCGCCCCATCTTCAGTTTTTTCTTTACAATGTTCAGGAGCACTTGCGGCATCTCTGCATCGTAGGCGAGGCGTACCGGGTCAGCGCGCTTACGCCGCTTCAGGGACTTCTCCATGCGATCCACCAAATTTTGCGTAATCTGCTCACCCAACTCCAGCTCCGCATCACGGCTGATTTTGAACATATACGCTTGCGCCGAATGGATCTGTAATACCTGGCGAAACACCTCCACCAAACAGGCACGGATAATATTATCGAGAACAATATACACTTTCTCCCGCTTGCCCTCACGGGGCGGAATTACCACAAAGCGTGGGAGTGTATTGGTGGGAATCTCCATGGCCGCATAGCGTTGAGTACCATTTTTGAGACGCAGGAAAATAGCGAAATAAATACTCGCCTCATTCAGCAACGGCATGGTTTCGCGATCATCAATAAAAAAAGGCTCCAGTTCTGGCAATACCTCACGGTGAAAGTAGTCCTCTACAAAACTACGCTGACGCACGCTTAACCTGGATTCCCTCACCACATGGATATTGTGTTTATCGAGGTCCTTCAATACTTTGGCATAGGCACGCGCGTAACGCCTCTGCAAACGCAGCACTCGCTCGTTTATCTGACTGAGTAATTTGGCAAAATCCTTTTTTTGCTGCTCCCCCCTCGCAAAAGCAGCCAGCCGCCGCACATCGGCCACACGAACACGGAAAAATTCATCGAGGTTATTAGAGAAAATTCCCAGAAATCGCATCCGCTCAATGATGGGGACAGTTTCATCTTCCACTTCCTGTAAAACCCGCTCGTTAAACGACAGCCAGCTCAATTCTTTGGGGTATAAGGGCATATCGTTAAACATGGGCAATCGCAACATAGATTCCTCTGCCGGCGAAGCTCCCCAATATAGGAGACAGGAAAAAGGCCTGACTAGCGCGTGTCAAAATCCGCCACTGGTACCATGTATCCTTAGGTAGTGTTGGTGCGATACAACTCAGACAAAGATTTACGCGCTTGTTGGCCAATACCAGGAACCAAGTTCCGCCAGATTGCAGCAATCTATTTGGACACAAGGTTATACAGTTAATAGTAGAGCAGTTTGCCGTCACAATTAACGTGGGTATCGGGATGTCGATGCAAACACAAACTGAGCGCTACGCGGCGCTCGATCTGGGTTCCAACAGTTTTCACTTGCTGCTAGCAGAATTTCGTGGCCAGCGCATGGTGCGCCTGCATACCGACCATGCTATGGTACGCCTTGCGGAAGGCCTGGACGCGGAGCGCAACCTGGACCCGGCTATTTCCGAACGGGCACTGGCAGCGCTCAACCGCTTCCAGCCGGTACTCGCAAAGTTGCCAAAAGATCATATCCGCGTGGTGGGCACCAATACCCTCCGTACCGCCGCGGCCAATGCGGATGGTTTTCTGGAGGAAGCGGAGTCCATCCTCGGCGTACCGGTAGAAATTATCAGCGGCATTGAGGAAGCGCGCCTGATTTACTCCGGGGTAATGGCAGCCGCCGGCGGCGCGCCGCGGCTGCGCTGTATCATCGATATCGGCGGCGGCTCCACCGAAATAGTGCGTGGCTGTGAAACCCCGGAGCGATTACAGAGCCAATATATGGGTTGTGTTTCCTACAGTAAACGCTATTTTGCCGACGGTATTATCAGCAGACACTCCGTCAATCATTTCAAACGGGCCCAGCGTGCAGCGCGGGCGGAATTGCAGGGGCTCCAGCATATGGCTGCCGAGGCGGAAGTAGTGGGCTGCTCCGGCTCCATCAAGGCGGTTGCACGCGTACTGAACGGCAGTGAGGCGAAGGATATCAAGCGCGAGGATATTGATCGGCTGGCGCAGGAGGTCGCAGGCGCTGAGCATATCGCCGACCTGAACCTGCCCAATCTCCATGAGAAGCGCCTCCCGGTTTTTGCCGCCGGCCTAGCCATACTGCACGCGATTTTCTGCGAGTTGGATATACAACGCATGGAAGTCTCCCCCTACGCCATTCGCGAGGGCATAGTGCACGACCTGGCCGGGCGACTGCATGGCGGCGACAGGCGCGCAGATACTGTGACGGCTGTTATGCAGCGCTGGCAAATAGATACCAACCAAGCCCGCCGTGTCAGTGATACCGCCCTCAAGCTACTGCAGCAATTGCGCCCAGAATACCCGCCGGAAGGTCGCCAGCGGTTGCGCTGGGCCATTCAACTGCACGAAGTGGGCCTGGCGCTCACTCACAGCAGCTTCCGCAAGCTCGGAGCCTTTATGATCAAACATGCCGACCTGGCGGGATTCTCCAGAGGGGAGCAGGAATATTTGTCCTACCTTGTTCGTAACCAACGTGGGCGCATCAAACACCCCAAAGAACATTACGGCTTCCACCCCAGCCCCGACCTGCTACTGTGCCTGCGCCTTGGATGTATCATTCATCGCGACCGCACCGAGCGCACCCTGCGGGGCATCAACCTGGCTGACCAGGGTGATGCCTATCGCCTGCAGATTGAGCGGGAATGGCTGGATAGTAACCCTGCCATCGAAGAGTTGCTCTACCAGGAGGAGCTGCACTGGCAGTCCCAGACGTGTCCGCTACGCTTGCTGGCAGTTTAAGCCGCTCGCACTACAGGAGCACAGCGTCCACAAAAGCACCAACTTTTATTTCTAAAAGCCAAGTATTATGAAGCTCAACGAAGTTACCCTCAGCCACCATTACGCCAATCTAGGCGATGCCTTTGGTACCCTCGTCGACCCCACGCCTTTTAAGCACCCCCATCTTATCGACACTAATCCGGAGGTTATGCAGCTACTGGGTATAGACAGCGATGAAGTGACAAACCCCGCCTGGGCAAAGCTGGGCAGTGGCGCCAAACTCTTTCAAGGCAGCCGCCCTTTCGCAATGAAGTACACCGGACACCAGTTCGGCGTCTACAACCCGGACCTGGGCGATGGTCGCGCACTTCTTTTGGGGGAAATCGACAGTGCCGGACGGCGCTGGGAGCTGCACCTGAAGGGGGCCGGCAAAACGCCCTACTCACGTTTTGGTGATGGGCGTGCAGTACTGCGCTCCACCATTCGAGAATACCTCGCGGGCGAGGCACTCAATGGCCTGGGTATACGCAGTACTCGCGCATTGTGTATTGTCGGCAGTGATGAGCCGGTAACTCGCGAACAAATTGAAAGTGGCGCTATGTTGATCCGTGTAGCCGAAAGTCATGTACGCTTCGGCCACTTCGAGTACCTTTTCTATACCAAGCAGCTGCAAGCCCTGCAGCAGCTGGTCGCCGAGATCTGCCAGCGTTTTGTGCCGGATACCCAAGGACGTTCTGTTGGCGAACAGGCAGAAGCCTTGCTGCGTTTCACAACCAGACGCAGCGCGGAACTAGCGGCGGGCTGGCAAGCGGAGGGGTTCGCCCACGGAGTACTCAATACCGACAATATGTCGATTATCGGCGACACCTTTGACTATGGCCCCTACGCCTTTCTCGACGATTACGATCCCACTTTTATCTGCAATCACTCGGATCACACCGGCCGCTACGCATTCGAGCAGCAACCGGGTGTGGTATTGTGGAACCTAAACGCCCTGGCCCACGCTCTCTCAGCCTTTGTCAGTGTGGAAGTGCTGCGCGATTGTCTGGAGCAATTCCAACCCCAGGTCTCCCACGCCTATGCCACGCGTATGCGTGCCAAACTGGGACTCACCGCTGAGGAGGATGGCGACCAGGCACTCTGTGCAGACCTATTGCAAATACTGCAACTGGGAGAGGCGGACTACGCACGTTTTTTTCGTGCCCTGGCCCACTACCGAGGAGAGCGGCCAGCAACAGGTCTGCGCGCATGTGTTGCAGACGCCCAGCATAGTGCGCTGGAACAATGGCTGAAACACTACGATCGTCGCCTGGCGAGAGAAAACAGTGATTCCTGTATCCGCGATCGCACCATGCTGGCGGTAAACCCCAAATATATTCTGCGTAACTATTTGGCACAGAAGGTCATCGAGGCTGCCGGGCAAGGGGATTATTATCCTCTGCGTACCTTGCGCCAATTATTGCAATCGCCATTTGAGGAACACCCGGAACACGAGGCCTGGGCTGCCGAGCCACCGGAAACAGGTAAGCGTATTCCTCTCAGTTGCTCCTCATAAAGCGGCAAAGTAAAGTTGGTACAGGAATTAAACAAAAAACCGATAAATACGGTGAATTTTGCCGAAGGCGATAAACTCCCTGTCGCCGAGGGTGACTTATTGTAAGATCTGGGTCACCCCCTAATAGAGGAACACCTACCGATGATCAGAAACCTGCTCCTGGCCGCTTTCGGCCTGATGTTCGCCCTGCAGGCCAGTGCCGCGGATATTGTAGGCAAGTGGCGCACCGTCGACGATGAAACCGGACAGTCAAAATCCATGGTCGAAATCTATGAAAAAAACGGCAAATATTACGGAAAGATCGACCAGCTACTGCTGAGACCCAACGACACCGTCTGCGAGAAGTGCCCCGGTGACCTGAAAGGCAAACCGCTCGTTGGTATGGATGTCATCACCGGCATGGTGAAGAAAGGGGACAAATACGAGGGCGGGGAAATTATGGATCCGGTCACAGGCAAAGTATATGACTGCAAGCTCTGGCCGGAAGGTGACAATACCCTAAAAGTGCGCGGTTACCTCGGTTTCTTCTACCGTACCCAAACCTGGGAACGTGTGCAGTAAGCTAGCCCACCCGGTTCAAAAGGGCCCTCCTTGATAGGCGGGCTTTTTTATTGCCCCAGTTAATTTTCAGCGCTTTTACTTGCCCTGCCTTCCTCATATCTGTCAAACACGGATCAGTCACAGGGGTATAGCCCTTTTCCTGGGTAGATAAACACCTTTGCTGGTGTCTTGTATTGTCTCGCCTGGCAAGCGTGAATCCACTAGTTTGGCGATGCGAGGATCTTCAGCGCTCTATGCTAATTTCACACAGCTGGACTTCGAAACCGGCTTATCGGTGACGGCTGAATCTCCATGCCACTCTCTGTCAGTACCAGAGCCTAGAGATACTTACAGAACCACCCGGCCACTCTCTTCAGTAGAAGCGCGGGCCGAGACCACTTTGGCATCCTCGCTGGTATCGATACGCACCTTGGCGCTCATACCCGCTCGCAAGGGCGGCGAATCCTTAAGGGGATAGAGACGCAGCCGCACCGGCACACGCTGCACCACTTTCTTCCAGTTACCATTGGCATTCTGCGGTGGTGTCGGCGCAAATTCGCTACCACTGGCAGGACTCATACTGTCCACCTGCGCCTGCCACTCGAAATCCGGGTAGGCATCCAGGGTAACTTCGGCCTGCTGACCAGTGCGTACCTGAGCCAACTCGGTTTCTTTAAGATTTGCCTCCACCCAGAGGCCGCTGGAATCAATCATATTCAGCAGGTTGCTGCCGGCAGTCGCCATCTCTCCCACTTGAGGCACGGTGTTGGCTATGATGCCATCCACTGGTGCGATTATACGGGTGCGCGACAGCTGGTAGCTGGCCTTATCGAGCTGCGCCTGAGCCACCTTCAGATCCGCCTGCTCCTCCAGGGCTACACTCGGATCGCCCCCCAGCTCAGCACGCAAGCTGGACAGCTTCTCTGCGTTAATGGTGATCTGTGCCCTAGCCCGATCCAACTGCTGGCGCGCACTGTCCAGTTCCGACTCAGAAAAGGCCACCTTAGCCAACTTTTCATTGCGCTCCAGCTGGCGCCGGTAAAACTCTGCATCTTTGCGCGCCTGTTGCAGCGCGGCATCGGCTTCCGCATATTCCGCGCGGCGCGCCAACAGGTCATTGCGCACCTGGGCCAAGCGCGCCTCTGCTTCATTCACAGCCAGCTCAAAGGCGGTACGGTCAATCTGGATCAACAGTTGGCCCTTGTGTACCACCTGGTTAGCATTCACCAGTACCTTGGTGACCACTCCGTTTACCTCTGGTGCCAGCGAGACTTTATCCGCCTTTACGAAGGCGTTCTCTGTCTCGACAACATCGCTACTACCAAGCAGGTTCCAGCCAACCGCTAGCGTGGCAAGCACCAAGCCAATGGCAAGGCCCAGCCTGCGCATTACGATGCGGTCTAGCTTTATCTGCAGCTTGTCAGTCACATTCAATCTCTTCACGTGTCAGGTTTTTGCGCAGCCGCTCTAGTAGCATCTGCAGTTGTCTTATCTCCCTCGGGGAGAAGCCATCCAGTGCTTGGGAGCGAGTCTCCTCCGCCAGGTTTCCCAGCAGCGCTAGGGCCGGTTCTGCCTGTCCGGTCAGGTAGATACGGAAGCAGCGTCTATCCTGCGGGTCCGGACGCCGCTCCACCAACCCCTCCCGCTGCAAGTTATCGAGCTGACGCGCCAGGCTGATCGGTGCCATATCCAGGCGTTCCGCCAGTTCCGACTGTTTCTGCCCCTGTTGCCGCAACAAATACCAAAGCACCTGCCAGCGGGAGCCGCTGAGGCCATGGTCCCTGGCGCGGCGGTCAAAATTACGCCTCAGCAGACGTGCCACGCTGTGCAGCTCCAGGCTCATCTCGGTTCCAGCATCACCCTGCATACCTTTCCCTGACATGGGTCCCCCCCTTTTTGAGGGCACTTATTATAAGCCTGCTTATTATTTCATCAATGCGCCACTGATCAATGCAGAAAGCCACAAGATAAAAAGGCGGTCGCAGTGACCGCCTTTTGCCATAGCCTCGAATTACGGTTTATTTTTCCAGAATTTCAATCCGGTCGACCTTTTGGAAGCCTCGTGGCAGCTTGTTTCCGCGGCGACCACGCTCTCCACGGTAGTGTTCCATTTCCGAGATCTTGATCTTGGTATGACGCTTGCCGGCGTGGACAACCAATTGGTTCTTGCCCTCAAGTACCGCAATACCCACCACCACCTCCTCGCGGCTGGCAGCGCGTGCTGAGGTAATATTGATGATCTTGTTGCCCTTGCCCTTGGACAGTTCCGGCAATTCAGTAACCGGGAACACCAGCATGCGCCCTTCCGAAGTTACGGCCGCCAACAACGCCTCCTCGGGATTTTCCAGCACCTGAGGCGATAATACCTGGGCTCCCTTGGGCAGGTTCAACATTGCTTTACCCGCCTTGTTACGGGACTGTAAATCCGAGAGCTTGGCGATAAAGCCATAACCCGCATCAGAAGCCAACAGTATGCGCTGGTCATCCGGGCCCATCAGCAACCCTTCAAAAGTGGCACCGGAGGGCGGATTAATACGACCACTGAGCGGCTCGCCCTGCCCCCGCGCCGAAGGCAGTGTATGAGTGGGAATCGAGTAGCTGCGACCGGTGCTATCCATTAACAGGGCGGGCTGGTTACTCTTACCCCGCGCAAAAAGTCCAAGGCCATCGCCGGCCTTAAAGCTAAGTGCGGCGGGGTCGATCTCATGCCCCTTGGCCGAACGTATCCAGCCTTTCTGCGATACCACCACGGTAATGGGGTCGGAAGACAGCAGCTCGGATTCGCTAAAGGCCTTGGCTTCCTCGCGGGCCACAATCGGAGAGCGGCGCTCATCACCAAATTCCTTGGCGGCGGCCAGCAGCTCTTTTTTGATCAGGGTCTTGAGGCGACGCTCACTCCCAAGAATCTTGGTAAGGGTGTCGCGCTCCTTCTCCTTTTCTTCCAACTCACTACGAATCTTCATCTCTTCCAGGCGCGCCAACTGGCGCAACTTGGTATCGAGAATATAATCCGCCTGCACCTCAGTGAGTTCAAAGCTCTCCATCAGCTCCTGCTTGGGCTCGTCGCTGGTGCGGATAATCTCAATCACTTCATCAATATTGAGAAAAGCGATCAACTGGCCAGCAAGTAAGTGAAGGCGTTTCTCTACTTTATCCAGCTGGAACTGCAAACGGCGGCGGGTGGTGGTGGCGCGGAACGTCAGCCACTCCCGCAGGATCTTATCGAGGGCCTTCACCTGGGGGCGGCCATCGATACCGATCATATTCATATTGACGCGATAATTACGCTCCAGGTCGGTAGTGGCGAACAGGTGATTCATCACCGCCTCCACTTCAACCCGGTTGGATTTGGGCACAACTACCAAGCGCGTGGGGTTTTCGTGATCCGATTCATCGCGCAGATCGGCAATCATCGGCAGCTTCTTGGCCTGCATTTGCTGGGCAATCTGCTCCAGTACCTTGGCGCCACTCACCTGATGTGGCAGTGCGGTAATCACGATATCACCGTCTTCTTTACCCCACAGGGCACGCATTTTGATAGAGCCACGGCCAGTGGTATAGATCTTACGGATATCCTCCCGCGGTGTAATAATCTCTGCTTCCGTGGGCATATCCGGGCCGAGGATATGTTCACACAGGTCTTCCACAGTGGCCTTGGGGTTCTCCAGCAGGGCCACTGTGGCGTTAACCACTTCGCACAAATTGTGCGGCGGAATATCCGTGGCCATTCCCACCGCAATACCGGTGGTACCGTTCAAAAGGATATTGGGCACCCGCGCCGGCAGTACGCAGGGTTCATCCATGGTGCCGTCAAAGTTCGGCTGCCAATCGACAGTGCCCTGGCCCAGTTCCGACAGTAGTACTTCCGAATATTTACCCATGCGCGACTCGGTGTAACGCATGGCAGCGAAAGACTTGGGATCATCCGGCGAGCCCCAGTTACCCTGGCCATCAATCAGCGGGTAGCGATAGCTGAATGGCTGTGCCATCAATACCATCGCCTCATACACGGCGCTGTCCCCATGGGGGTGATATTTACCGATCACATCACCGACGGTGCGCGCGGACTTCTTGTACTTGGCAGTATTCTTCAGGCCCAGCTCGCTCATGGCGTAGACGATACGCCGCTGCACCGGCTTCAGGCCGTCACCGATATTCGGCAGGGCGCGATCCAGGATCACATACATGGAGTAATCCAGGTACGCCTTTTCGGTGTACTCCTTTAACGGCAGGCGCTCTGTGGCCTCATAGACAGAGGTGTCGGTCATACAGCACTCGTTATTCGATTCGGAAGGAGCGGATTATGGCGGACTGGGGCGGGAGGTTCAAAGGGAGCTGATAATGAAGCGCTATCTGACAAAGGTGATTGGTGCACACTGCACAGTTAGGGTGCTTTAGATCAGTGCAAAATGACACTTCTCAGCTGTTCCACTTATTGATATAAGTTAGTGAAAGGCTCTTTGCTGGCCCCGATTCTCTGTTGGGAGCCCAGCGATTTAAGTAAAAAAGAGATTGCGGCAATTGCGCAATCCCTTTTCGTATCCTTGTATTAACTCAAACAATACAATTTTTACAGAGGGCCAGAGGGGCCACCGCCAGTACAAGTGGAGTAATTGCTGGACTTAAAGCGATGCCCAAAAATCAGCTCCACATCCCTAATTGCTTCAACATCCACTACCGGCCCCAGGTAATCCTCCAATAAGAAAGACAAACGCCAACCTGTTGCGGCAACGCTGCGTTCTTTGAAACTCTGGGTAACCGAATTTATAGAACCTTGACCCGTACCAAATAAATCCAAAGCTGCACTCATAGGCACGCGATAACTATTGCTGACAGCGGCCAGCTGGGAAAGTCCCGCAGCATCCCAGAACAACGCGCTATAAGTGTTAAACTCTCCCTCAACCCCAGCAGTGCCTTCATCAGTGATGATTTCATTGCCCGGGAGAGAATCCCGCACAACACTGGCACCGCCATAGGTAAGATAAGCCGGGGTTTGAACTTCGCCACTGGTGCTGTAGAGGATAGGGATATTAAGTCCTACTGTTTCAATCTTATCACCGTAGGCACCACCAGCGGCTATACAGCTCGGTCCGCCCGCTTCACTAATAATCGGCCCAGTAAAGAGATCGCTTCTAACTGTCTCCTTAACCGTACTAAACTCAATCGTTAACCAGGTTTCATAGCCGAAAGTCCTTGCCAGTAATTTCAATTTCTCTTGGAGGGCTTCCTGGGCACTTAAGCGGGGGCCATTTTGTTGATTAGGATCTGGGTGCAAGTAGGTTTGTTTAATGCCGTAAATATTATCCTTGTATCCGAATACGTCTTCCTTGATTGAAAAGATATCAGTCCCTTGATGAGAAGTGGCTACACCAGGCCAATCAAAATCCATCATTTTTCCGTAAAGGACCCACATATCCCCAGCATTGCGCAGATGGAATACAGACTCTTTACTGATGTTCAATTCACGGATAACAAAAGGGCTTTGCCATTTGTATTCCAAAGCCTCAACTGTATAGAAAGCCATTTTTTCGCCAAACCGAAGAAATTGCTCGCCCTCAGGGCCGACCCCATGATTCGACGTGAATAAATCAGATCTGCAAAATAACGCTGAGCCACAGCAGGAGTATCACTGGTTGCAACAGCGAGCAAGTGATTAGCCTGGTTCAAAATAATAAGCTGGCGTCTAGCTTCCTGCACCAGTGCCGCTTCACCCTGGGCTAGCTCCAAAATAAGGGCACTTACTTCAAGCCATAAGCTTTCCAGACGATGACGACTGCCTGCCTCTAAAATTTTACTACTGCTGTCGTATAGGTACGCGCGGTGTTCAGCTACAATTACAATATTCACAGCATCCAGCTGGATGAAGTCACCCAGCTCATCAATGCTGCTGTTAATTGCAGCCAAACGACCAGAGAGTTCATCAATAGCATCCCAGCTGCCATTCATATAATCCTGTGCAGCTGTAGTTAGAAACTCGAATAAAATTTACGGGAATTAAATGCTTCTTACTTCTGGCGAATGCGATTAATCTGTTGGTCAAGTGAGTTCTTTTGCGAGCGATTGTCCAGAACAATTTGCTCAAAACCATCAGTAACGCCAGCATCCAGTGCTAAACTCTCCACTTCCAACTCGATTGTTTGCAGACGATCATCGAGTCGCTGAAGACTTAGGCCTAAAACGGTTTGAATACTCTCTACATTTTAACATTTATATTTCCATACACAGAAATTTAGAAACCACCTACCAGTAGAGACTTTGAAATATGGTAAAAATAAAAATCGGCACCTGGAATGAATCACACCTCATCTCGCCATCTTGTAACATGTAAAAAATATAGTTTCTTAAATTAATACTAAAAAGAGGGAGGAAAAGAATACATTGTGCTCGGGACCGTAAGAGGCATGGATGCCGATTACGAGCTTACAGGGATGTATTCACAGCGAGTCTCGAGTGCAGTGTATTCTTTCCTTCTGACCCAGCAGTATGCTATGAACGATAGAACCAAGTGGATACCAACGATTAACTCTCTACGTAACGATAATAAATTTTCGCTAGAATTACGTGCACTTCACGTAGCTAACCGTTCCGAGGATAATTAACGGCACTTTATAAATGCAGGGCCATTCATGCCAGCTCTCAAAATCAAAGATCTTTCCATAGGCACCTTGAGGAAAACGAATTTTACCCTGCAATCAGGCCGGATTACCTGCATATCCGGTCCATCTGGCTCAGGTAAAAGCCGCTTACTTAGAGCCATAGCGGACCTGGAATCTCACACAGGTGATATATTCTTGGGTAATAAACCCCAAGGCACTTATCCAGCACATAAGTGGCGACGCCAAGTAATGATGATTCCTGCGCAGAGTGCCTGGTGGGAAGATACTGTCGGTGAGCACTTCCTTACACCTATGCCCGCTGCCCTTAAAGCACTCGGCTTTCCTGAAGACGCAGCAAGGTGGCAGGTAAATCGGCTCTCCTCCGGGGAAAAGCAGCGGTTAGCCCTTATTCGAGCAGTGTCCTACAAACCTCAGGTACTTCTTCTGGACGAACCTACGGCCAATTTAGATGCCGATTCCACTCAAATGGTAGAGCTGTGGTTGACCGGGCTTATTAAAAAGTATCAGCTCCCAACTATTTGGGTAGCTCACAGCTACATGCAAATTCAACGGGTTGCACACCTGCACCTAGCCATTGTTGACAGCCAATTGGAAGAACAAGAGATCCATCTATGAGTGTGATCGACCTATCCTGGTGGCAATTATCATTGGCGGCGGGGCTGGTGTTGGCCCTGGCTGTCTGCACCCATATTGCCCGGTTACAACTGAGCAAGTCGCTAATTATTGCCGCCATGCGTACAACTATTCAGCTAACGCTGGTAGGGCTTGTACTGGAAACCCTGTTCGCAGTTGGCACACTGCTCTGGGTTAGCCTACTGGCCCTGGCAATGCTGTTGTTTGCTGGGCAGCAAGTGGTATCCCGACAAAAATATCGTCTACGCGGTGGCTGGAGTTTTGCGATCGGCACTTTATCCATGCTGGTTTCCGCGTTTAGTATCACAATATTGAGCCTGGTGGTGCTAATTGGCCCACAACCCTGGTACCAGCCTCAATACTCTATCCCGCTACTGGGAATGCTCCTAGGAAATACCATGACCGGCGTTGCCCTGGGCCTTGACCGCCTGACGGAAAGCATGCGGCGTTCGCGGGATATTATTGAAAACCGCTTGATGCTCGGCGAAACCTGGCGACAAGCCAGTATCGAATTTCGTCGGGATGCAATGCGCGCGGGTTTAATGCCAACGATCAATTCGATGGCCGCAGCTGGGATTGTATTTCTACCTGGTATGATGACAGGACAAATACTTGCAGGGACATCCCCTACAGTCGCGGTTAAATATCAGATTTTAATTATGTTTACGATTACTGCGGGCACGGGATTTGGCACTTTCTTGGCTGTTGCACAGTGTTCAAAACAATTGTTTGATCAGCGTGAACGGTTATGTGTTGATAGGCTGCTGGAAAGTAAATCTCCCTGATTTAAAAGGATCTATCCAACCTGAAACCGAGAATATTAATGGTTCATAAAGACGCAATAATAGAATAGCTATCTGAATAACGCCGGCCTACAGCCAGCGCTTTCAAGGCCATCGCTAATTTTTTTACGGACGGCCTAAAAATAAAATCAGTGCAGCAATAATAAGGCCAACTATTAATACCCAAACACCCCGCAGCATCAGAGAGCGCGCATATTCTGCCTCTTTGTAACGCAACGCATAGGGAATGCCGGTAATCGGGCCGAGAAATATTGTCACTACCCCCCAGATCCAGCGCTTATTCCCCAGGGCCGTGAGAGCGGCCATAAGTCCTCCAAACCAGCATAGAGTAACGCCGATCACACACACTACCAGCGCTATGATAGACCACCATTGATTGGCCAGAAAAATTTCTACGATTTGTGTTTCTGTCATGGCGACCTGCCGCTCCTTGTTACCACTTGATTATAAAGCTACTTAGCATCAGCAAACTGTTACTTTGTTCAGTAAACTCCTTGAGAGTATACGAGCAGTAACTTTGCGGCCAAGCCAGTGCCCCCTTACTAGGACGGCACTTTTAGAAGTGCTTATAGTAACCTCAATTACGCTTCAATGGTAACATCACCATCTTCATATAAACTCTAGCCATACGCTCTCCACTAACACCCATCTAAGCTTCATAGCCCTTGCAGCGTCGCTTAAACCAATTTATCCGTTTGGTATGGTTTACGGGGCAGTTCTCTTTACAATGACGTCCTAGATCTTGCAAAGTGACTGCCTGTGGATAAGTCGCAAAAATCTCATCGGATATCACATGACGATAGCCCGGTTCATTGGCGGTCACAAGGAAATGATTCTCCTTATCCCCTATCAAAATCCGCTCCCTGGCCAGGGCATAAACCTCAAACTCCCACATGCCCCAAGAACCCCATTTATTCATAATCAAACAAGTGGACATAGTCTTAAGGGGTTGATTTTGGTCCTCCGCAAATACTGCACCAGAGAATATCAGTGAAAGAAATATTATTGTTCTCATGTTTACTCCGTGAATATCTGTACCCCAAATTGATGAAAGCCAAGCCCGTCTGAGCTAAAAAGCCACCTGAAAATGGTGAGTATGAACTACGATCTAACTATGTCGTAATCACAAGTTTTCTTCAAGATTACGATATCTTAAATATAAAACAGGAAAATCCCTACCTGACCGATTAATCACTTCTTATCGTTATCAATGTTTTGATAAATCACACTTAGTCAAATCTTGCTATATGAGTAACTTTTCCTTCCTAAGACCAGAGGCCTCTCCTCAGGAAATATTCGGTCACTTGCATGACTCTGGACCATCCATCCTGAGAACTTTTGAATCTGCGATGAGGGGCCCCTCTGAACTGTCTCCTGGAGAACGGGAGTTAATTGCCGTTTTTATCTCATCTATCAATCGATGTCGATACTGTTATTTGTCCCATGCAGAAGTAGCACGCGCATACGGAGAGGCGGATGATTTAATAGAGGCGGCACTATCAGGTGTAATTAGTCAGTTTCCAAAAAAGCTGCAAGTTATTTTTAGCCTGGCAAAAAAGGTTACTCTCAATGCTCATTCAATTTCAAGAAACGATATTGAGAGTTTTGTTGTTGGCGGGTGGAAAGAGCAGACCGCTTTAGATGTTATCTTTGTCGTATCCTGTTTTTCTCTAATTAACTGCTTGGTATCCGCCGCCGGAATCGAACCACTTTCCCACCAAGGTAATGTAGAGGCTGGTCAATTTTTAGCACAGAATGGCTATTACCAGGAAAGACAGTAGAAATGGGTAACTCATATTAGTTAGAAAACTCAACCCTAGGCTGGCCGAAGTCTCGCCCATTATAATCCGGAGCACAGGGAATCAATTCTGCCGCAGGGATACCGGCATCGATCAAATACCGCTCCACTTTCCTACTGCGCTCTTGAGCGAGCTTTTCAAATTCCTCTCGCAACATAACCGGTGGCTGACGGTAGAAATCTGCAAGCAGGCGACGGCTGCCACGCAGACCCACTGTGGAGCTAGGGTACATCGCATTCCAGTCCCTGGCATTCGCTATACCACAAACGCCGGGCCGGGCATCCGGGTGCTTATGCAGTGCGGTGACCATTTGCTGTAGCTGTCCCAAGGCCACATAATCTAATTCAGAACTTCCTGGTGCAAATTCAATGGAGTCAAAGGTTTTGGCCCTAAAACGGCCCCAGGCTAACTTCGCCAACAGATAAATACCATAGGGTGTTAAATAGCTGAGAAGCGCGTCCATAATTGCTTTTTGTAGCAGCTCACTGAAAACAAATGCCAGGGAAAATTTGGGATCATGAATATTACCCGTTACTGGCATTTCAAATTTTACATTGCCCTGGCCATCTTTTAGCAACCACAGAGCCAAATTCAGGGGGATAATTCTGGATTTTACTGGAAGCTGATCATCTTTGCGCACACGACGAACTTTTATTTTCTCCAGTTTTACATCTGCAAAAGCATTTAACTGGTTTTCATACACTTGGATATTCAAAACCGCATCCATCTGTCCCTGTAGGATTTTGTAACCAAGGAGTTTGGCCATATAAGGTGTCGCTGGGATCAGATTTACGTTCTCCAGGTAGCCGGTTAAGTCGGCATTCCACCGGCGTCCGCCCAGGTAATCAATGCTTCCCCCCAGCTGAATTTCACCAAACCCGCCGGGCCTTCCACTTGCCACGATCACAGCAGGCGGATGCTCACCCAAATTACTGATATCACTGAGATTCAGATTGATATCTCGCACCGGTAAACGCGCCCGAAACTCATCCTGGTAATCCACCCAGGTAAAGGTACCGTGACGCAAGTAAATATCTCTGATGTGATAGTAAAATGGAGGGCCACTTTTACTCTTTAAGCGAATCCGATCTTGCTTTCCAAGCCCCTGCAACTTGGCAATTTCCTGCGCTAGAGGAAATTTACCTTGTTGATTTCGCACCAGGATAAATCGCGGCCTCAAGAAGTCGATAAAGTTGATATCCAGTAAATCTCTCCGCCGATTAAAACTTAGCTCTTCTATATGCAGCAGCCTAAAATCTCCTATAGTACTGTGACGATCGTATTCTATAGCACTCTGGTCTCTATTAAAAAAATGAAAGTGTACCGCTTCCCCCCAATTAAAACGCCATTCCCTTTCACTTATAGAAAACTGAGAAATGGAAATGCTTTCTCCCTCTACCAGCAACTCTCCTCGAGGAGATAGTAAGTCAATTTTTTTTGCCCTCAAAGACGAAAGCATCAAACCATGACCACCAGTAAAATCTCCACTCAGGTCAAGCTCTCCAAGCTTGAAACAATGATTACCTTTATCGAAATAACCACTGGGTATACAGCTGGCGATATTCAGCAAGTGTAATTTCTTTACCTCTACAAAGCCCGCTCCAAAATGCATCTCCTGTAAATTCAAGCTTGCAGTCTTTAATAGCGGGATCGGCAAGGATTGTGGAAATCCAGCTTCATGCATTTGTATATTCACGATGCTTAGATTATTAATTTGTACTACTCGCCCATGTGGCGCCTCAAAGCTGGTCACTTTATCCAGGCTGAGTTGACCTAGTTGGTAGCAAGGCGATATACCTTGATCTTTTAGCAATCCAGCTGGCAGGCAGCCGCTGACTTCACCCACTTGCATCAGCGAGTTGCCCTTCAGGGATATATTATTCAGCTGGAAACTGGGAATTCTAATAGGAGCAACATTTTTCCGGACTATTGACAGCCCTGTTAATTCCACAGAGCCTTCAAGGGCAAATGGCTTAGCCAGAGAGATTTTCTGTGCTCCAGGCATAAATAACTGGTCAAGCCCATAACAACGCCGTGTATCCCCAGGCTTTGCTCTCTCAAGTAGCCGTACAGTGACATTTTTGCCTGAGTTCGGCAAGCAGACCCGTGTGTTTTCCACTCGTAAATTCTTAACAGAAAATTCGTCGTCCCCATTCCAGTTCAGGCGCTGCCAGCTCATTTGCTGTAACCCTGCCTGTAAGTAGTCATTACCTTTCTGCCAGAAAGCGATAGGCATAGTTTGTACCGGACCCAAACTCAGACGAGGCGTCCTTCCATTCAAACCAATTCGAATGGGTTTTCCTCTGAAATCTACCTGAGGAGTTTCAATACAATCTGCCAGCAGTATCCGGCCCTCCTCTGGTGGTAACAGGCGGTTCAAACCGCAGACAAGAATATTGTCGATAGACAAGTGGTAAAGATCGAGCGTACTAGCGGAAAAGGAGATTCGCTCAATAGAGAGATTTGCAAACTGCCATAATGGCTCCGGGGACACAGAAGTTGTAAACTCCGTTTCCCCAATAGATAAGCCACTCGCGCCGACAGAGTGTAAATCCCGACTATAGATACAGCGTGGCAATTTTTGGAACGGATCACCTCCCTGGGGCAAGCAGGCGTAGAATGTCTCCGCTGATAAGTCTTGCATTTTTACCGAGGATGCGTCGACATCTCTTTGAGACCAGCGGAACTCCAGTACTGGTATAGAAAGTCCCTGTATATCCACCAATGGAGAATCACCTGCCCCAAGTAACTGCACCTTGTCAGCAGCAGAGTCGTCCAGGTTGGCCGACATGTGCTCACGGCTCGCTTCCAGATTAAAATACCCTCCGAGCTGTAAATTTTGCAGATCTACACACTGAAGTTTTATACGAGACATCTGCTCAGTATTTGGCAAACAGGCATGCAGGCGGTTGAGTGTGCTATTGGGCAAAGCAATATAGGTACGGAATTCGGTAGCGTGTACATGTCGTATTCTTGCGAGAGGTATATTCAGGCTGTTCAGCTCCAATAGTGATCTTTCCTGTGCGGTTTTTGCCGAAGCACGGCCAATGGAAAGCTCTGCGGTGGCGAAATCCAACCCTCCCTGCCAAGCAATTACAAGCGGACGCTCCTGCTGCAGGTTGGACAGGTCAAAGCAAGCTGGCATTTCCTGTGGCGTTGAGGACGATTGATAAATCAATCTCGCCCAACTTTGCGGCAGGCAGCCATCCAGGCGCATCAGGGTGCTGCTCTGCAACTTGAAATTAGGGGCATTAATTGTGGCTACCATGCCCTGTTGCCCCTCCGCAGAGTCACGGTCCTCCAGGCGCCCCTTCTCTTTGCCGTAATCTTCCTGCCCCCTTTCCTTATGCGCTGACAGGACGCTACTAGCCCAGGGATCTTCAACCGGTTTTCGTCGGAAATAGCCCTCCCCCATTTTTAATTTTTGCAACAAGAGCTTCTTGTTGTCCCGACTTGATTCTCCCAGCATCAGTCGCTGTACCCCCAGTTTGCCGAAAATGGCATAACCATTATCGCCTCGCTGCCAGGCAAAATTGCCGCGCCCTTCAAGGTTATTCAGCTGCGCACATAGTGGCTGCCATCCAGCGGGCAGCAACCCACGAGACAGGCAACCGGAAAGCGACTGCAGGAAGACGTCCTGGATGGAAAGTGGTGTACCGGAGCCTAGGGTATTAACATTGGCCCACTTCAATTTTCGTAATTGCAACGCTTCCTCCCCAAGCCCCGCAAGCCGCATCTGCTCAAGGTTCAATGACCCAGTAGCAATGCCCCAGGGAATATTCAGCCTTGAAGAACCAAAGCGCAGGGAGACTTCTTCTTTACCACGCAAACCTGTCAGACGCACGCAGTGATCCGGCTTCTGCCACATATCACCGGGAACACAGCCATTGGCGGTCCCAACCGCCAGACTGCCCACCGACAGAATCCGTGTCGTGATATCAAATTCAAGGGGACCGAGCGTCGCCTGTTGCGCTGTCAAAGGCTGTCGATGTGGTTGTGCCACATCCAAATAACGCAACTGATGTGCGCGGCTCGACCCGGTAGTGATCTTGAGGCGCTGGCTCCAGTCGAAAGTGGTGGGGCCGGGAAGTTTCAGGGTGGTGGCACGAACACAAAAGTGGTGATTGGCATCACGCAGATGTCTGGGACACCAGTCGAATACCGTAGCACCTGCGCGATGCCACTGTATTCGCTTGATCGGGCGGATAAAATCAAAGTCGCGAATTGCGATGGTTTCCGCACGCCAATCCTGCCAACGTTGATCGCTACGTCGCAATAATACTCCTTCACCACTAGCACTGTGCCACTGCGCCAGTCCGGCATGGCCAAAGCCAAACTTCAGATCTCCCTTAGCATGGAGACGACGCGCAGCCGCACAATGCCCGATAAGAATCTGCAATCCGTGAATGGCATCGGCCCACCGCTGAGGCGGACAACTGGAAAAAAATTCCGCCTGAAATGACTCTGCCCCGGTACGCAGGCTGGGCCAGTGAAAATCTCCTGCATTCAAGTGGAAACGCGCGAGAGTCGTATTGTATTTCTCTGAGTTTTTTCCCCCCGCCAACAATTCCTGCAATTGAATTTCTGCGGCGGCAATATTCACCTTGAGGGGTACATCACCCTTGCGCCATAACCCCAGAAGAAAATTCTGTGCCTGTACGTCGCCAACATAGGCACAGGTTGCGGTCTGCCAGATAGGGCGGTGGCGATAACAGAGTTCGCTATCTCGTATCCGCGCCCAATCAATCCCCAGGTGGAAATCGCGATCCTTACGCTCGCCCTGCCCAAGATCCCAGCCACCGACTTCCCAATCTCTGTGCCTCTCGCCAGGGGTGGATTGCAAATCCATATAGGCGCCGCTTACCATCGCGCGCGGTATTTGTGCACGCCTGCGTAGCAGTTGCCACCAACTGTAATCGAGCATCACTTCGCGTGCGGAAAAGCCCCGTCCTTCACGATTAAATGCGCGCGCACCCACGATAACCACACGCAAGTCCAGCAGAGACACCCGAAAGTAGTCGGCATGAAAATCCAACCCCCGCTCTGCCAGCCACTGATCAGTTTTGTCACGTACAAAGCCCGAGGCAACGAGAGAAAAAGCCTCCAATAGCAAAAACCCGCCGATTAGCCACCACAGAAAATGGCTAAATTGGGCTCTATGACGGGCAGGCTCTGGTGGCATTGTGAATAATGGCGCCGCAAAATAAATAATGCGCAAGCTGCAACGACAGCCAAGCCCATAAAGTAAAGACCAGTCCCTATATATTTTTTTACCCTGGCGCCACAATTCGCAATAATGGCGCTTGGCGTCGTGCTATAGGACTCACCCCAATCCACGCTGTCTACTATTTATCCAGAGGTGAATTTGCGCGGCGGAAGATTTTGGCTAACGAAGATTAATATTGTCACAGCGACCATTCCATCAAGTGATCAGTGAGAGAACATGCAGGAGCACCCTAATTACCAGGATATTGTTCTGATCGGCGGCGGCCACGCCCACGCTATTGTGCTACAAATGTGGGCCATGAATCCCCTGCCTGGCGCGCGCCTGACCCTGGTTTCCCCGCAAGTGCAAACGGCCTATTCGGGTATGCTGCCGGGCATGGTAGCGGGCCACTATTCGCTGGAAGACACCCATATCGATTTAACTCGCCTATGTCGCGCAGCTGGAGCGCGCTTTATACAGGCCTGCGCCCATCATATCGACCCCGATACGCGCAAGGTTTCACTACTGGGGCGCCCTCCGCTGGAGTACGATCTGCTGTCACTGGATGTCGGCGCAACCCCAGCGCGGGAGTTGCCAGGATCCGAATTAGCTGTTCCAGTCAAACCTATCGGCCACTTTTACCGTTTCTGGCAGAAACTGCAGAAACATGTGCAACAAACCCGCGCTCCGCTCAAACTAGGTATCGTCGGCGGTGGTGCCGGAGGTTGTGAACTGGCCATGGCTATGGCCCATGCGTTGGAAGAGCAAATTTATTCCGGGCGTGTGCAGGTACATTTAATTCACGCCGCCGACCAGATACCCCAGGGTTATCCGCTGCTCGCCCGCAAGCTGGTAGAGCGCGAACTGGACAGGCTCGGTGTGCAGCTACACCGCAACTGGCCTGTTGCAGAAATCACTGAGCAGGGCGTACATAACAAACACGGCAACTTGCTGGAGCTCGATCAGGTACTCCTCACTACGAATGCCTGCGCACCACCCTGGCTGGCAGATTCACGCCTGGCACTGGATGAAAAGGGTTTTGTGCTAGTAGACCGGAAGCTGCGCGCTCAAGGTCGGCAGGAGATCTTCGCTACAGGCGATGTCGCCAGTTTTTCCACAGAGTCACTGCCGAAAGCCGGTGTATACGCCGTGCGCCAGGGACCAATCCTTTTCCACAACCTGCGCGCATCCCTTAGCGGACACCCCCTGAGAAGTTACCATCCACAAAAGAGCTTTCTCAGCCTGCTCTCTTGCGGTAGCAAGCGGGCCATCGCAGTACGCAATGGCACTGCTTTGGTGGGAAATCTGTTTTGGCGCTGGAAGGATCATATCGATCGCACCTTTATGCAGCGCTTCAGTGACTTGCCGATAACCATGGGGGAAATGTCCAAAGCTCAGCCCCGTGATATATTGACTCAGCGCGACGGTATCTCACTATCAGGTATGCGTTGCAATGGCTGTGGTGCGAAGGTAGGTGCAGAGGTATTACGCCGCGCCCTGCATAAGCTGCCTGAACAAAAATCAGAGTATCTGCTGCGCGGAGTGGGCGACGATGCCGCTGTGATAAACCTGCCCGCGCCCCAGTTACTGGTACAGAGTTCGGACCAACTACGCTCTCCAGTGGCCGATCCATGGCTGTTCGGACGAATCGCCGCCCTGCACGCACTCTCTGACTTGTTTGCCATGCACGCCCGCCCGGTGAGTGCACAAATATTGGCAACCCTGCCCACCGCAGCAGCGGAGCTCACCCAACGCGATTTGGAGCAACTGCTGGCTGGAGCCATTCACGAACTCAACCGCCACAGCTGTGCACTATCCGGGGGACACACCTCCGAGGGTTCGGAAATGCAGCTGGGGCTCACCGTGAATGGCCTAGCCGAGCACGAGCAACTGTTGGAAAAAAGTGGCGCCCGCGTGGGTGACTGCTTAATCCTGAGCAAGCCCCTCGGTGTAGGGACCATACTCGCGGCTGAGGGCATGGGTGAGGCCGAGGGCCGCTGGCTACAGAAGGCCTTGGATAGCATGCTGCTCAGCAACGCCAATGCGGCAGATGTATTCGCACTACATGGCGCCCACGCCCTCACAGATATCACAGGTTTTGGTCTGCTCGGGCACCTCCTGGAAATGCTTGATGCCGACAGACTTGGTGCCACCCTGATCGCCGAGCAGTTGCCGTTAATCCCGGGAGCCGTCAAATGCATCGAGCGAGGCTGGCTTTCCAGCCTGCACCCTCAGAACGCCAACGCTTACGCCTCAGTGGAAAACCCTCGAGAGTGGCAGTCCCTACCACAATGGGCACTGCTCACGGATCCACAGACCAGTGGAGGACTACTCGCCGCAGTGCCTGAGGAACGCGCAGAGGCCTGTGTGCGTGCATTATTGCAAAGCGGTTATAGTCAAGCCGCGATTATTGGCACTATTACCCAAACAGATACATCAAAATCCTGTGTTCAACTATGCCGGGAGGGGGACTGGCGTCAACTGATAAGTCGCGACAGTGAGATGGCACAGAGCCAGATTTAAATTGCCATCACCATCAATGCGGGGGATACTGACGTCAAAATAAATGTCGGTACTCAAGAATTCCGGCAACTAGGTCTTCACAGAGTGGGGAGTCGGCTTTTAGCAATCGACAGGAAGACCACTCACCATGAAAAAAATTGTGATTGTCGGCGGTGGCGCCAGCGGCTTGCAATTGGCAACGCGTCTCGGGCACTATTTCAGCTTCACCCGCGGACTGCGGCAACGACGTCAATCTCCCTCAGTTCAAGTCACTCTGGTCGATAAAAATCGCACCAGTATTTGGAAACCGCTTCTCCACCAAGTCGCGGCGGGAGCACTCGACGCCAACATGGATGCGCTCAACTACCAGGTTCACGCGCGTGCCAACGGCTACGAATTCCAGTTGGGCCCACTGCAATCCATCGACCGCAAACGCCGCATACTGCAACTCGGCGCCGTATTGGATGATAATGACAACGAGTTAGTGCCATCGCGCGAATTGGAGTACGACTACTTGGTGCTCGCTATAGGCAGCCAGAGTAACGACTTCCGCACCCCCGGAATACGTGAACACTGTGTCTTCCTTGATAGCAGTGAACAGGCACAAAAGTTCCACCAGCAATTACTCAACCACTTCTTGCGCCTTGAAACCCAAGTTGAAAAAAAGATGCAGGTTGCCATTGTTGGTGGCGGTGCCACAGGCGTGGAGCTTTCCGCAGAGTTAGTCGGTGCCGGTCAATTTATGGGGAATTATGGCCGTATTCGATCTGACGCTATCGAAATTACAGTGATTGAAGCAGGCCCACACCTGTTACCGGCACTGCCAGCACGGCTCGGTAATAACGCCGAACGTGAACTGCGCAAAATGGGAGTGCGGGTGCTTACCGATTGCCCTATTGCCAGCGCTACTGCCACGGGACTCACAACCGGTAGCGGCGAAGAAATTCCCGCCAATATTCGCGTATGGGCTGCCGGGGTAAAGGCCCCGGATTTTCTCTCTACGCTGGATGGACTCACCACCAATCACCTAAACCAGATAGAAGTAACAACCACTCTGCAAACTCAGAGCGACCCCCATATTTTTGCTTTAGGAGACTGCGCCAGTTGTATCGACAGCCAAGAGCAACGAGTGCCGCCACGCGCCCAGGCGGCGCAACAAATGGCCACTCTTTCAGCGAATAACTTGATTGCTCTGATAGAAGACAAGTCTCTGTATCACTTCCATTACCGTGACCGCGGCTCTTTGGTGTCCCTGAGTAAATACACTGCGGTAGGCAGCCTGATGGGCACCCTGGTAAAGGGCAGTCTCACCATTGAGGGACGTATTGCCGGCATTGCATACCGCTCCCTCTACTTCATGCATATGGTGGCTGTCCACGGCTGGCCCAAGGCAATGCTGCTATATCTGGTCGGCAGGGCCAATCGCGCCATAAGTCCCCGGCTTAAACTGCACTGATTGAGAGATGCCAGGACGATCTGCAAGAGCGGCACAGGGAGGTGCCCTCCAGAGTATAAAATGGCATTTTACCTATAGGTGATTGCCCCTAAAATTCTCAACTCATTCAGGGAGCTTTTAATTAAGGGCCCACTGGCGAGTCAAGCTGGGTAACTATGCAATATAAAAGTATCGTGGTACTGACCGGTGCCGGAATCTCGGCAGAGTCCGGTATTCGCACCTTTCGCGGTGCCGATGGCCTATGGGAAAACCACCGCATTGAGGAGGTGGCCACACCCGAAGCTTTTGTGCACAACCCACAATTGGTACAGCGTTTTTACAACGAACGGCGCAGGCAGTTACTTTCGGGAGACATCATTCCCAACGCGGCCCACAGAGCGCTAGCAACACTGGAGCGGGAATTCTCCGGAGACTTTTTGCTGGTGACGCAAAATATTGATGATCTGCATGAACGCGCCGGCAGCCACAAGCTGATTCATATGCATGGTGAACTATTGAAAGCGCGCTGTAGTGCCAGTGGCCAGCTGTTTTCTATCGATTCTAACTTGGAGGTAAACGACCGTTGCCACTGCTGTAATCTGGCCGGCACCTTGCGCCCTCATGTGGTCTGGTTTGGAGAAATGCCCCTGCAAATGGACACCATCTACGAAGCCCTGAGCCAGTGCGCCATGTTTATCAGCATCGGCACCTCCGGTAATGTCTATCCAGCGGCGGGATTTGTGGAATGCGCCAACCAAGCCGGCGCCCATAGTGTGGAACTGAACCTGGAGCCTAGCAGTGTCGGCGACGCCTTTGCCGAACACCGCTTTGGACCCGCTTCAGAAGTCGTCAGCGGTTATGTGCAGGAACTGTTAGGGTGAATAATCAGTTTTTATGAATAGCTTTTCCCCGACCAGAATCCCCAGCTTTTTTTACCCTGCTGTCGGCGCCATAACGCTGCAATAAAGTGGTCACTTCGCCACGATCGCGAATCAAAATATACAGGCGGTCGTATTCATCCGATTCCCTGATCGGCTTACCCTGATCACCGCCGAGCAGCGCTACCAACTTTGGCGTGGTATTGCTGTGCCCGACTACCAGTACGCGCTGACTTGCTTCATGAAGCTGCTGCGCAAACTCCTTGAGCTTGTGCGGATTATAAGTTTGTACCGGTAAATTCAGTTGCTCGGCCAGAGGTGTCGCGGTTTCTTTGGTGCGCGCATAATCAGTGCTATACACAGCCTCAATGCCAACTTGGCCGAGTACATGGGCCAGCTGCTTGGCACGCAGCTGCCCCTCCTGGCTCAGCTGCGGGTCCAAACCACCCCCTGCACCACCCTGCTTTTCCGCGTGACGTACTAAGTAAATCACCTGACTTTCAGAGGCTGTGGTTTCACTATCAGCCCAGGCGCTGATCCCAAGCAATGCAATTAGGAAACCGGCTATACGGGCGCTACTATGGGAAAACACGGATAGATACTCCCTGTCAAATAATCGACATCGCGCTATGAGAAGATGGTAGAGCAAGTAAACCTGACCTGTATGCGATACAACACAGGAATATGCGCTCAGTAAATAATAAAACTAAATAGAGGGAGAAGCGGGAAAATATCTGGTGCCGGAATAACCGGCACCGAACTGGCGATCAAAAGGAGTTTAAATTTTCCACTCTTTTACAGTATCCAGTCCATACTCATCAATCCACTGGCTCAGCGCTTTAGGGTTGCGTTTTTTCTTTTCTACTGTGGCGCCAGTGTAAGGGTTGCGGTAGTGGCCGGTTTCCAGCTTGGGTTCCGCAGATTTACTCACGGTAGCAGCGCGACGACCACGACGGGGAGAATCCCCTTCCCTCTTCAGATGACGGGCAACGCGAGACTTAAGAGTCTGGACGTAGTCTGGAGCGTCTTCGTCATTCAGCTGGGAAATCAGCCACTCGACAACCTGCTGACCACGAGCGACGAAGAACTCCTCTTCTTCCATCTGATATTCGGCGGCCAGATTAACCAGCGCCTTATCGAAAGCGATTACGCCATCCTTTTTGCGTTCTGCCTGGGCCATTTGCTCCTGCAGCTCTTCGATTCTCGCCTGGTGCTCGGCGATTTGTTGTTCAAGTTGTTCGTATTCCTGAAACATTCAATAAACCTCAACGACGTTATTAAAAATACAGAGGTAACACTGTGGCGGTAACCGACACAGGGTCGTATCCCGGGTATTCAAAATATAAAAATTTGTAGTCGACAGCATTAGCCGATTGGGGGCGGCTAAGTACTGTTATATTCGGCATATTACGACTTGGCCGAAATCAAAAGTAGATACCGCTACGCAGGTAGACTCCAACGCAAGATATATTCGGCAAATACATTATTAAAAACCAACCGAGTACAGCCAAATCCGGTAACATCTCCGAATGACTGATTACATTTCTCGGATAAGGTCGCGAATAATAAGCTTTCGCCGGCAAATATCAACTGTTTACACCCTGTCAATTGAATATAATATGAATCTTCGTCTATATCGCTACTAAAAAGTAACAAAGGCGGGGATATTACCCTCAACAAAGGGATATTCATCTGCGTGCGTATTGGCTATATTGTACCTGCAGTCACCAATTGCAAATTACCATATTGGTCATTGCTATGGAGTTCATTGCCAAAAACCATTGGATACTTATTGCCAGCTATGTCCAATCCCCACAATATCCATCATATGCCCACCCTGGCGGCACTGATGACGCCCTTTCCCTACCATATCGATATCGATGCCACCGTTGAGGAAGCCCTGGCGGTAATGGAGGAACACTCTGTACGCCATCTTCCGGTGACACGCGGGGGTGAACTGGAAACGGTTATCTCCCGGGGGGATATCGAACGTGCCAACGCCCCGGGGCATCGACTGGAGGAGCAGCAGCTCTATGTACACGACCTGTGCGCACGCCGCCCCTTTATCGCAGATATCCACGACCCTCTGGACAAGATCCTGCTAGCCATGGCCGACACAGGTATTGGCTCTGTCCTAGTGATGCGCGAGGGGGAACTGGTAGGCATAGTCACTGTGACCGACATATTGCGCTTCTGCAGTAACTTTATGGCGGAACTGGCCCAGCCGGTAGACGATTCCATCGCCTGATGCATCCGCAAAAGACACCTCTTTTAGAGGGGCCAGACCCATAACAGCACGGGGATACTCACCATGATTACCAGTATCTCCAGGGGCAATCCCATACGCCAGTAATCACCAAAATCGAACCCGCCAGGCCCAAGAATCAAGGTATTGTTCTGGTGCCCAACCGGTGTCAGAAAGGCACAGGATGCACCGATTGCCACCGCCATCAAGAAACTGTCCGGGTTTACCGCCAATTGCTCGGCGGTGCTAAAAGCAATGGAGCACATCACTGCTGCGGTGGCTACATTGTTCATAAAATCTGACAATGTCATAGTAATAATCAGGATCAACGCCAACGCCACAAGCGCACTTCCCTGAGCCAGGTTATCCAATAGTACCTGCGCCACCAAATCCGCGGCGCCAGTGGTCTCTATTACATCTGCCACAGCGATCAGTGTGCCCAGCAACACTATCACCGAACCATCCAGGGCCTCGTAGATATTGCGGAGTGGCACCACTTTCAATGCCATAAAAGCCAATACACAGGCCGCAAATGAGATAGCCGCGGGAATCAACCCAAACGCAGCACCGCACACAGCCAAAGCCATGCCAATCAATGCGATCGCCGACTTTTCCTTATTGGGCATACTGATATGCCGCTGGGCCAAAGGAACACAGCCCTGATCACGGGCAAAACTGTTCAAGTTGTCATCAGCTCCCATCATCAATAGGGCATCCCCAGCTAACAGTGGGGTCGAGCGCAGCCTGCGCACGGACCGCCGCCCGCGACGAGACAGCGCAAGCAGGTGAATCTGATAGCGGGCCGACAAATGTGAAAACCGGATAGAGCGCCCAACCAGAATGGAATTGGGCATCACAACCAACTCTCGCAGTTGCACTTCCTCGCGATCAGGAGGGTTCCTCTCTTTGTCCGCTCCTTTCTCCTTACTCTTTGCTGTTGCAGGGTTATCCAGGTTATCTCGCTTGCCTTTCTTCTTCCTCTCTCCTTCAGGCTCTCCCACCATCTTCAAACCGAGGCTGGACAGGCTGGCAGCAAGGGATTCCGGTTCGGCCTCGATAACCAGGATGTCGCCAATATGTGCCCGATGCCAGGGCGTGGCTGGAGATACGCGGGCATCGTTATGCACAATCCCCACAACCTGAGCATCCTCAGTACTGAGTAATTTACCAATCTCACGCAAGCTTTTGCCGGCAGCAGCACTCTTCTCTCCCACAACCGCTTCTGTCAGATATGTGCCTGTATCGAAACTGGCAGCACCCGTCTGGCCGCGTCCGGGTACCAGGCGCCAACCAATCAAGCCGATAAACAGCAGCCCCACCAGGGTCACTGCCAGCCCAACAGGAGTAAAGTCAAACATGCCATAACTACCAGCGCCGGCACTGGCACGAAAACCGGATACCACCAGATTTGGTGGTGTGCCAATCAGGGTGGTCATACCACCGAGAATGGTAGCGAAAGAGAGTGGCATCAAAATCTTACCGGGTGGCAGGTTTTGCTTTTCTGCCATATCAGCAGCCACCGGCATCAATAGTGCCAATGCACCCACATTGTTCATAAAACCCGATAGAAATGCGCCAAGGCCAGTAAGTAATAGCATGGCCAAGGTGATATTGCCGCTACGCGGCACTACACGCTGAGCCAAGGCATCCATCGCGCCGGTATTCTGCAGGCCGCGACTCAGGATCAACACACAGGCAACAGTGACTACCGCCGGATGACCAAAACCGCTAAAGGCATTCTCGGGAGGAATCAGTCCGGTAAATACACAGGTAAGCAAGGATGCCAATGCCACCATATCGTGTCGCCAGGGACCCCATATAAACAGCGCAATGGTCACCGCGAGGATGACTAGGATCAGCAACTGGTCGAGAGTCATGAATAGAGGTGTCCTGTGCGCGACATTCGCAAAGTATCTTCTGTAATGACCTTATTCAGAGTACACAAGGAAAAAGGTAGGGCAAGCGCGTATGGGATATCTTTGAAGCGTATATCGAGAGGAGAACAACTTGGCTTCCGCCCCGGTAGAAACAGCCGCCGGCCAATATTAGAAGTACTTCGCTATAAATAGTGGTAGTGTTCAGAATTCTGTGTCATTTCTTTACCATTAACAAAAAAGAGATGACCCATGACCAAACCAACTTTCGACATGGAAGCCGCTGTCAAGGCACTACGTGAAGGCAAGGACCTTAGTGGCAAAGACGGCATCCTGACTCCTCTAATCAAACAACTCACCGAAGCTGCCATGAAGGCGGAGCTGGAGGAGCACCTCGCCAGCGAGGACAGCCCCAACCGCAAGAATGGCACCACGTCGAAAACCATGAAAAGTCCCGCTGGCAGTTTCGAGCTGCAGACGCCGCGGGACCGCGCCGGCACCTTCGAGCCACAAGTCGTCAAGAAGCATCAGACCCAGCTTACCGACGAACTGGAGCGC